>CAYLMS010000062.1:0-7693 GCA_964384455.1 uncultured Microbacterium sp.
GCGTCGACCCGGTCCTGGGCGGCAACACCAACGCCTACACCTACCCAGGCGACCCGGTCAACGGGAACGACCTCAACGGGATGATGGGCGGGCGGATGATCCTCCCCGACGCCACCTACACACCCCTCGCCTCCACGCGGCCCGCCGGCTTCACCTACCGCGCAAGTGCCACGTCGGGCTCAAGTGGTGCGCGTGGGAGGCCACATGATCATCAACTCGCCCACACGCTCGAGACTGTTTCCACCGTGCTCCAATGGGTCAGCGTTGTCGCAGCCGGAATCAGCATCGTCGCGGGGTACGGGAGTCTCGTCGACGGTGAGGGCGCGGCGGCCACTCTTCCGATATCAATTGAGTGGGGCGTGATCTCAACCTATGCCGGCGCCGCAGCGCTGACGCTCGACTGTGTGGCGCACCGGTTTGACAACGTCTGCCAAGCCCAGATTCCGGCAGCATCGATGGGCTTAGGTCTGAGCTTTGTTGCCCCGCCTGTATCCGCGAGCCTCTTCGGCATACAGACAACCGCTGTCTGGCTGTTTATCCCGACTCCTAACAGGCCTGAACTCTGATGGCCGGGCCGATGCTGGCGCCGGGGTCAACGAAACTGATCCCTGAGTCGCGGTTCTACAATGCGCTGAGAGCTACCGGTTGGTTGATCTGCGCACCCATGCTGCTGGGCGTAGTCGTTGCTGGATGGTTCTTCCCGAGCCTGCTTGTGCTCAGAATCCTGTCGACAAGCTCGGTCCTCATCGCGCTTCCCATCGGCACCTACATCGGCATGTTTCGCTGGATGCCGGTGCGGGCGAGCAGTCGCCGGGATGGTGCAGCTGATGCGGACGAGCGGTGGTGCTTTTCGCGGATTGCGATCTCCCGAGGCGCGACCGCCTCGACGGTGTATGGGGCGGGGTGGGTGGGGTGCGGCACGGATGGGGTGTCGGTGTGGGTGGCTGACTCGTCGTGGAGCTTCCACGCCCAGGCGCACTGCGTCGCGACAGCGCGGTGGTCCGAGGTCGGGGACGTGTCTCGTCAGGTGTTCTTGCGTGGGCGGGCGTGTTCGCGGCTGCGCGTCGATGCACACTCCGACATAGTGTTCGACGTCGGGTTGACGCATCCGAGCGGGCGCAGCATCAGCGGCGCGTCGGACGCATACATCGACTCGGTCGTGGCACGCCTGCTCGCTGCCCGCGCCGAGGCCCGCTCGTGAAGTGCGACCGCGGCAGGTCGTCGCGTCCCGGCCGACACGACCGAGGCGTGGACTGGTGATGACGATCCTCATCGCCGTCCTGGCGGCCGTGCTCGTCCTGCCCTGGATCGTTGCCGTAATCTGGTCGGCGATCAGATTCGGCTAGGCGATGGTGATGAGGTTCGTTCCGGTCGGAACCGAGGTGGCCAACGTCGTGGTCGGAGCGGTCGCGATCATTCTCGGCATCATCGGGATCGTCGCGCGGCGGCAGATCTTCGAGGCCTCACGAAGATTTCAACGGAGCGTCCTGGGCGAGCGCGCAAATCGGGCTGCGGCGTCCTCGCAGAGCCCGCGGTGGGTCGGTGTTGCGGGCGCACTCGGGCTCGGCATGGGCGCGGTGATGGTGACGCTGGGTGTGCTCACGCTCATCTTCGCGCCGTGAACGGCGTGCAGGGTCGCACGCGCCGCCGCCGCGCGCCCGCGAGTGCCGGGCGCGCGTCCGCTACCGCGCGGTCGCGCCGCCGAGCCACCCTTGCGGCGGAACATGAGCAAGAGGCCGCCGGCGACGACGAACTGCAGGCCGACGCCGACGATCCAGAACACGGGCGCGCCGCCGATGCGCTCCACCATCCAGGCGAAGTTCTGCCCGAAGAAGCCGGTGAGAAAAGACAGCGGAACCCTCGCCGACGATCACCTCACCGACGACCGTCGGTGGGCGGGGGTACAACTCAGTCGCCCACTCGGTGGAGCCAGTAGCCGGGTTCTCGGCGCTCGTGTGCGTAGGCGAGGATCAGGATCGCATCCGGCTCCACGGTGTAGATGATTCGGTACGGAAATCCACGGACGGCCTTGCTGCGAATCGCGGTTCCATCGTCGGCGGTCGTGAAGAGGGGTGCGGCCTGCGGCCAGTCAGCGATGTCTTGCCGGGCCCGCTGGGCCCGGTCGACGAGCGCGAGGCCGAGCCCTGTCTCCTGTGCCTCATACCAGCGGACGGCGGCATCAACCTCGGCGACGGCTTCGGAATGCTCCCGCTGGGCCAGAGTCATGTGGTGAGAGAGGCACGCAAACGGGCGTAGTGCTCGTCAGCATCCACCAGATCGACCGCACCGGTGCGCACCTCAGCCAGACGCCGGGTGGCCTCGGCACGCCACGCTGCCTCGACCTCGCCTTTGTCGGCTGCGTCATGCAGGCTTTCGAGCAGTGCGTGGGCCACGACCGCACGCTGATCGGCATCGAGCGCGAGAGCATCTCGGATCAGCGCCTGGGTGTCCGGTGCCATGCCCCACAGTGTACGGCGAATCGTGCAATCAGCGCGGGCCATACAGCTACCGCGCAGTCGCCCCGCCGAGCCACCCCTTGCGGCGGAACATGAGCAACAGGCCGCCGGCGACGACGAACTGCAGGCCGACCCCGACGATCCAGAACGCGGGCGCGCCGCCGATGCGCTCCACCATCCAGGCGAAGTTCTGCCCGAAGAAGCCGGTGAGAAACGACATGGGCAGAAAGATCGTCGCGATGATCGTGAGCTGCTTCATCACGAGGTTGAGCCGGTTCGAGGTCATCGACATGTGCGTATCGATCGCCGCGCCGAGCAGGTCGCGGTAGCTGTCGGCGGTCTCGCTGATGCGCACCGAATGGTCGTACAGATCGCGGAAGTATCGACCGGCGTCGACCGTCATGCCGGCAATCGGCTCGGTCAGCAGACTGGCGAACAGGTCGCGCTGCTCCCACGCCAGCCGGCGCAGGAGAATCAGCCGCCGCTTGAACCCGAACAGGCGCCCCAGCTGCGCCTCGGTCGGGCGCTGCAGGATGTCATCCTCCAGCGCGTCGATCGACTCGTCGATCGCGTCGAGCACGGGAAAGAAGCTGTCGGTGAGCCGATCGAGCACCCGGTGCCACACCCAGATGGGCGCCACGGCACCGCTGTGATCGCGTGCCGTCGGCACGAGCTGGTCGATGTCGGCGCACGGCGACTTGCGCACGGTCACCAGGTAGCGGTCGCTGTAGAAGCAGTGCACCTCGATGGGCGTGCCGTCGGCGCTCACCCCGTAGACGACGGCCACGAGGAACTCGTCGTAGGCGTCGGCCTTGGGCCGCTGACCGAAGTGCTCCACGTCTTCGACCGCCAGCGGGTGCAGCGCGAAGCCGTCGCGCAGCAGGCCGGTCACGGTGTCGTCGACGGCCGTGAGGTCGAGCCAGAACGACTGCCCGGCGTCGAGCGCCGCGTGCACGGCGGCGATCGGCGGGTCGGCGACCGCGCCGGCGGATGTCACCAGGTGGCCGTGCAGCGCAGTGTCGGTCATGACACCCAGTATCGCGGGCGGGCGCGCTGCGCCCGCGCAGCGTCAGCCGAGGGCGAGCATCGCGCCGGCGCCGAGGGCGAGCGCGATGCCGATCCACTGCACTGCTGCGATGCGTTCGCGCAGCACCACGGCCGCGAGCACGATCGTGCCGGCCGGGTACATCGCCGACAGCACCGACACGACCGACAGATCGCCCAGCCGCAGCGCGACCAGCAGCATCGTGTTCGCGACGGCGTCGACGCAGCCGCATCCGATCGCGATCCACAGCCCGGTACGGGAGGAGGATGCCGCGCCCGCGCCGGCGCGGGCACGCTCGGCAGCGTGCTCGAGGTCGGCGTGGCCGGTGGGGGTGGCGCCGAGCGGCAGGTCGACGGCGCGCCTGCGGCGCACCGCGACCAGAGTGAGCACCCCGACGGCGGCCCAGGTGATCGCGCCGTTGACCGCGCGGTTCATGATCAGCGGCACGACGCCGCTGTCGTGACCGGTCTGGTCGATGCAGACGAGGAAGCCGCCGATCGCGATGCCCGAGCCCACCGCCATGACGAGCCCGCGCAGACTCGGGCGCGCGACGCGCTCGCCCGGGATGAAGCCCACCAGCACCACGGCCACCAGCGCGACCGCGAGTCCGACGTAGCCGAGCGTCGACAGCCGTTCACCTTTGACCGTGAGCCCCCACAGCATGGGCGCGATCGCGCTGACCACGGCGGTCAGGGGCGAGAGGATGCTCATGGGCCCGATGGCCAGACATGCGTAGAGCAGCACGATGGCGGCCACGCCGAACACGCCCGACAGCGCGCCCCACGCGGTATCCGCGGCATCCCAGCGGCCGCCGAGCATTGGGTAGGCCAGCAGCAGGCCGGCCAGCCCCGTGACCGCGGCGATCGCGGTGACCGTGACCGAGCGCAGCCGGCGCGCGGCGAGGCCCCCGAGGAAGTCTGCCGACCCGAACACGAGGGCCGATGCGAGACCCAGGGCGGCGACGAACATCCCGCCAGACTACCGGCGCGCTCGGGCGCCCTTCGACGGGCTCAGGGACCGGAGGGGGGCTCAGGGACCGGAGGGGGGCTCAGGGACCGGAGGGGGGCTCGGGGGGCGGGCCGGGCTCAGTGGCCGTGAACGTGACCGTGTGCGGGGTCGGGGCCGGTGCTGCGCACGGCGGTCATGCCTTCGGGGCGCTCCTGCGCCACGGTGCCGATCGAGAAGCTCACCACTCCAGCCCGGTCGATCGAAGCATCCAGCACGCTCTCGGCGAGGGCGTCCACGACCTCCGCTGCGAGGAATGCACGCGCCCCCGCCTGCTCCACGGTGACATCGCCGGGTGATGCCGCGGCCACCGGGTCGATCGCGAAGTGCGCCGCGGCGTGCGCGCCGCTGCTGATGCGCACCCCGCCCTCGGCGCGGCCACCGGCCGTGCGCGCTGCCACGGCCTTGACGTTCAGACAGGCGTCATCAGTCAGTGCGAACATGGCTCCGCCAGCCTAACGCCCGCGGCATCCACCTCACCTCCCAGCGTCTGCACAGCCGCTCCCTAGCCCGACGGTGCAG
Organism: uncultured Microbacterium sp.; assembly: GCA_964384455.1. GTDB lineage: Bacteria > Actinomycetota > Actinomycetes > Actinomycetales > Microbacteriaceae > Microbacterium. The sequence continues at coordinate 5,029 of CAYLMS010000062.1, forward strand.
GCTCGCAGGGTGACGGTCGCCGAGCTCGCTGCGCCGCGGACGGTCGCGCGCGCGCTCCGTCGCGTGCGCGACATGCTCGCCCCGCTGCGCCGCCGCCCCGCGCTGGTGCTCGGTGTCGCAGCGGCCGCCGTGTCGCTCGCCGGATCGTGGATTCCGTCGTATTGGGGCGACGAGGCCACCAGTGTGATGGCGGCGAAGCGCTCGTGGTCGAGCCTGTTCGACATGGCGGCGAACATCGACGCGGTGCACACGCTGTACTACGCGTTCCTGCACGTGTGGGTCGGCATCGCCGGCATCGGCGAGTTCGCCACCCGGTTGCCCAGCGCGATCGCGGTCGGGTTCGCGGTGGCCGGAACCGTCGTGCTCGGGCGCAGGCTGTGGGGTCGCACGGTCGGGTGGCTCGCTGGGCTGGCCGCACTCGGCGTGCCCGAGCTCACCTTCATGGGCATGGAGGCCAGGTCGTACCCGTTCGCCATCGCCGCCGCGGTGTGGCTCACCGTGCTCGTGCTGCGCCTGCGGCACCGCGGGTCGTGGTGGGGCTGGGCCGGCTACGCGGCGGGCATCGCGGCATCCACCTACCTGTTCGTCTACTTGCTGCTGTTGTTGCCGCTGCACGCAGCCATGCTGCTCGCGCTCGGCGCGCGGCGGAAGGCGCTGGTGCGCGGCACAGTCACGGGGCTCGCGGCGGTCGTGGCGTCGGCGCCGATCCTGCTGATCGCCTACGGCCAGCGGGGGCAGATCGCCTTCCTCGCCGATACCGACTATGCGGATGCCTACCACGTGCTCGTGCAGCAGTGGTTCGTGGCGCCGCTGCCCGCGGCGGTCGGCTGGCTGCTGATCCTGGCGGGAGCGGTGCCGCTGCTGGCCCGCCGTGGCATCCGTCGCATCGTGCTCGCGCGGCGCTGGCTGGCGACCGCGGTGGCCGCCTTCGGGCTGACCGCCATCCTGCTGGTGGGCAACCTGTTCCTGCCCCTGTACGACCTGCGCTACGCGTCGTCGGCCATTCCCGCGGTCGCGGTGCTGATCGGAGTCGGCGCGCAGGCGCTGGGACGGATGCTGCGGCCTGGCTCGGCGACCGTGATCGCGGTCGCGGCGGTGCTGTGCTTGCTCGCGGCCGCGACGCCCGCGTACCTCGCACAGCGCAAGCCGTATGGCAAGGACAGCGACCTGCGGCAGATCTCGCAGCTGATGGCGCGGGTCGCGCAGCCGGGGCAGGCCGTCGTGTTCGACCAGTCGGCACGCGTGTACCAGAATCCGCGGATGGCGCTGCACGCGTATCCCGCAGGCTTCCGGGGGCTGGAGGATGTCGCCCTCGACACGCCCTATCAGCAGAGGGTCGGCCTGTACGACACGGTCGCGCCGGTGGCGGCGCTGCCTGCTCTCGTCGCCGATGACCCGGTGGTGTGGGCGATCGAGAACCGCTGGAACGGCATGCCCGACGTGCAGGCGCTGCAGGCGGCCGGCTACACCGTCGTCGCGACGCACCGGCTGCAGCGCGACGTCGTGGTCGAGCTGATCGCCCCCGCGGCGGAGGCCGCCGCCGTCATGTCGATGCAGTGACGCGTGAGCGCCGGCTCTGGTGCGGTCTCGACCTCGGCCTTCGCGATACGGAGTCGTGCCCCCGGAGAATTACGATATCTCGACCCACCGGTTAAAAGCCGGTTGCTCTGCCTCTGAGCTACGGGGGCGGCGGACGCCCGACGAGGTCGTGGCACCCGTGGGCAGTCTAAGCCAATAGCCGAGTGCGGCCGGCAGCCGCCACCTGGGGGCGGCCCCCGGTGTTCGCGGGCGGCCCCCGGCGTTCGCGGGCGGCCCCCGGCGTTCGCGGGCCGCCGTCCGCGTTCGGTCGTCGCATCCGGCTGCCTTCCGGGTGCTGATGCTGCCGAATGCGACGACCCGACCGCGGTGGTCGGAACCTGGCGGGCGTCGGCCCCCGGCGGGCGTCGGCCCCCGAGCGGGGTCTGTGCCGCCGCTACCCTGGAGGAGATGACCTTCCACAAGCCTGTGCGCCGGCCGTCCGACGTGTTCGATCAGTTGTTCGCCGCCGACGACCCCGCCGAGGCGGCGCACACCGCGCACGCCACGGCGCACGCGCTGGTGAGTCGGGTGCGCTCACAGCAGGATGCCGCGGTCGTCGACCGGCTCGTCGCCTTCGCCGACCGGTACGGCATCGACGACATCGCACGCCTGTGGTCGCACGCCCCGGCGCGCACCCTGCCTGGAGCACTGTGGCGGCTCTATCTGCTCCAGCTGATGATCCACGACGATCCGGCCGGCAGTGCGCTGCTGTATCAGCGCGGGGTCGACACGCTCGCCAGTGCCGACGCCGTCGTGGCCGGGGCGCCGTCGCCGGTCGCACCGGACGAACTGGTCGCCACCGTCGACGCCATTTTGCGCGGAGTGTTCGCAGGCGACCTCGGTATCGCCCTCGACCGGGCCGCGGCGTTCTGCCGGGTCACCGCTGCGGGGGCCACATCGGTCGCCGACGATGCCGACGCGACCGAGCCCGAACGGGCGAGCGACTTGACGCGACGTGCCCTGCGGCTGTCGCAGATGGCCTCGGACCTCGCGGCTTCAGCGCGGCTGTGGCGGGCACGGGAGCTGGACTGAGTCGCCGCGCTGAGCGTCGCGCTGTTGGCGGGCTTCGTGCTGTGCGCGAGGGAAT
>CAYLMS010000063.1:0-7601 GCA_964384455.1 uncultured Microbacterium sp.
GCTTCTTCACGTTCGTGGCTGCGACCTGCGTGCTGGGCAGCCGGCTCAGCCTCGAGGGGCTGCACCAGGTCGCGGTCGGACTGCTGCTGATGGCGGCGATCGCCTGGGTGGCGCTCGGCTACACCATTCCCTGGACCGCAGTGCTCGGGCGGCGCACCGTGCCGCCGCTGTCGACGGCGAACGGCACCTGGTTCATCTGGGCGGTCGCGAGCCAGTCGATCGCCGTGCTCGCCGCCACGCTCGAGGTCGAACTCGAACCGCGCTGGCGCGCCGCGCTCGCCCTGCTGGCGGTGTTCAGCTGGTCGGTGGGCATCTTCCTGTACTGCGCCGTGGGGGTGTTCGTCGCGGTGCGGATGCTGCTGTTCGAGTTCCGGCCGATCGACCTCACCCCGCCTTACTGGGTGGCGATGGGTGCGACCGCGATCACGGTGGTGGCCGGCGCCCGCATCGTCGAGATGGCGGGGGCGCCGATGGTGGATGCCACGCGCGGCCTGATCGCGGGAGCATCCGTGTTCTTCTGGGCCTTCGGCACGTGGCTGATCCCGCCGCTGATCATGGCGGGCTGGTGGCGGCACGTGCGGCACAAGGTGCCGTTCCGCTATGAGGCGACGCTGTGGAGCATCATCTTTCCGCTGGGCATGTACGGCGTCGGCGCGCAGTTCCTCGGCACGGTCGACCGGTTGCCGATCGTGCACGCCATCGGCTTCGGCGAGAGCTGGTTCGCACTGGCCGCGTGGACGGCGACGTTCGTGGCGATGCTGATCAATCTGTGGCGCGTGGTGCGCCGGCCGCGGGTGCCCGTCGAGCAGGCGGCGGCCGCCGCTGGGTAGTCGGGCGGATCAGGAGCGCCCGCCGGGAGGGCCGATCACGAGCAGGGCGGTGAACAGCACGACCACGGCAACAGCCATGAGTGCCGCCAGCAGCGCCGGGCGGCGCAGGAACACGCGCAGCAGCCGGTCGTGCCACGTGGCCTCGCGCGGGTCGCCGGTCTCGTCGACGCGCCAGGTGCCGGCGAGCAGTCCGCGCCGGTGCAGCCAGATCTCGGTCGGGATCGTGGCATACGGGATGACGGCGCTGACGAGTGCGACGGTGATCGGCCAGGCGCGCCAGCGGTTGTTCTTGGCGAGCAGGATCGACGTGGCGCCATAGCAGAGGAACACGAAACCGTGGATGCCGCCGCCGACGAGCACCGTCCAGGCCAGGCCCGTCGTCGCGCGCACGATCAGCGCAGTGATCAGCAGGGTCCAGGAGACGGCTTCGGCGAAGGCGAACGTGCGGTAGAGCGTGGAGGGGGTGCGGAACATACCTTCAGTGTAGCTGAAACATAGTGCTCCGCCTGACAGACACCTGAACGCCTGCGTCAGCTTGTGAGCACTGCGGCGGCGCTGATCTCGATCAGCGCGGACGGTAGACGTCGGCGCGGTGGTCGATGTGGATCACCAGGATCAGCAGGCGCTCATCGATGATCTCGTAGATGATCCGGTATGGTCCGCGCCGCGCTCCATACAGCCCTTCGAGTTCGCGCCGCAGCGGCTTGCCGACTCGACGCGGGTGTCGGGCGAGGTCGCCGTAGACGAACTCGACAATCGCGGGAACGATGCGCGGCGGCACCGCCCGGAGGTCACGGCGAGCCGTGGCGGCGAACTCGACATCGTGGGGGCGTTCCTGCGGCTCGCTCACCGCGCCATCCGACGGGGCACCCCGAACTCCGCACGAATCTCGTCCTCGCCCGCGGTGGTGCCGGTGGCGAGATCCTGCTGCGCACGAGCGACGTCGTCGAGAATGCCCGGGCGCGACAGCCAGAACAAGGTCTCTTGCAGCGACTCCCATTCGTCGGCACCGATCAGCACGGCCGCCGGCGAGCCGTTCTTGGTGATGGTCACCTGCTCGTGCGTCATCGACACGGCGTCGACGAACTCGTTGAGCCGGTCTTTGACCTTGGAGATCGGGAGGGTCTGCATGAGGACAGCATAGTCCTCGATTGAGGCCTGGAGACGGCCGTAATTCGGGCGTCCGCCGGGCGGACGAACGAGTGTCTCACCAGCCGAAGGCCGCGTGGAGTGCGGGCTTCGCACAGGTCAGCGCGGCAGTACTGCGGCGACGGCGCTGACCTCGATCACGGCGCCCGGCACGCCGAGTGCGGCCACGACGGCGGCGGTCACGAGCGGCGGCGCCCCCTCGCGGGCGAGCAGCGGCGCTACCGCGCCGTAGGCGGCGCCGAGGTCGGCATCCTGACGGATCAGCACCGTCCACGAGATCACGTCGCCGAGCGTGGCGCCCGCCGCCGCGAGCGCCGTCGCGACGTTGCGCACCGCGCGCACCGATTGCTCCGCCGCGTCCGCCGAGACCGGCCGACCCGTCTCGTCGACGCCGTTCTGCCCGCCGACGTAGATCATGGTGGCGCCCGGCGGCACCACTGCGGCATGGCTGAAGGCGGGGCTGCGCACCAGCCCATCGGGCTGCAGGTACTCGATCATGCGCTCAGCGTAGGCCCGGCCTGCGACGCAGCCGCCCCTGCGCGATCGCGATGCCAGCCGGCCCGTTCACCCGAACGGGGCGTAGGGCACGCGCCCCTCGGTCACGTCACGATTGAGCGCGGTGAGTCGCCGCACGAGTTCCGCCGAATCCTGCGCGACCGGCCGCGGCCACCCGTAGGCGGCCGCAACGGCCTCGTCGAGGCGGCGGTGCGCGGCGGCCAGGTCGGTGAATCCACCCTCGTCCATCAGGTTGTACAGCCTGGTGAGGCCGAGGGCATGTTCGACGCACAGGCGGCTGCGCAGCCCGTAGAGGTCGGCGGATGCCTGCGCCACCGCGGCGCGCTGCGCCTCGCTCGGCGAGGGCCAGGGGAAGGTGTCGAAGACGGCGGCGTTGGTGTAGCGGAGCCGCGTCTCAAGAGTCGATGACCGTGCCCACGCCCAGGCGTCGTGCGCACGGGAGAGCAGGATGCCCATGCTGTAGTCGTCGTCGAACGCGAAGGCGATGACTGCATTGTTCGGGCAGACGCCGGAGGGCTGCCATGCGACCTGGAACCGCTTGCCGGTCGCCGTCCCGGCGGCCCATCGAGGCAGCGCCGCGATCGCCGAACGCATGGCGGGCACGCGCCGGCCGAACAGCCACCATCGACGCTCGACGGCACGGTTGCTCGATTGCTCCCGCTCCGCCTTCACGGATCCGCGAACCAGATCCAGCGCAGCCGGGTAGGCCAGCGCTTGTTCCAACGCGCGAGACTCGAAGTCCACGATCCATCGTGTTGCAGATTGAGCCGGGTCGTCGGCAAGGTCGGCTCCCGTCAAGAAGGGACGCACGACGTCACTGTATGGGGCATCGGCCAGGCGAAGCAGTTCGCCCGCGCGCTTCGCGTCGATGACGAACCCTTTTCCTTGAGGCACCACGCCCGCGAAGCACCGGGCACGATTCTCGGGCAGAACCGCTGGTTCGTGCCCAGCCCCGTCCGCAGCTCGAAGTTGCGACGTGATGCCCGCGACCGACCGACCGTCCAGAGTGAACTGCGCCGGCTGCAGCGGGGGGTGGGAGACCCAGCTGACGATGCTCACGTGCACCTTCGCATCCCCGGGCCAACGCTGCGATGACACCGCGTCGGTGATGACACCGCCTTGTGCCTCGATGTACGAGAGCGATGCGGCTCGGCCCATGGTCTGGCTGACGGAGTTCGTGCCGACCAGACCTGCACGCTGCCCCGGACGCAGCGAATCTGCCGCACGGCGGAACCAGTACACGCACAAGTCTTTGACACCCACCCCGAACTTATGAGCAAGCCAATCCGCATATTCGTCGCCGAGCGCGGGCCGTATCAGCTTCGCTCCCAGGAACGGCGGATTGCCGATGATCGCATCGACCTGCGGCCAGTCGGCGCGCAACGCATCGGCGGCGCGGATGTGGGAGAGGTCGACCAGGGGCAGCACCGGCTCGGCCTCGCCGTAGCGGTCGACCATCTGTCGGTGCCCCATCCACAGCGTCACCCGGGCGATCATGACGGCGATGCGTTCGATGTCGATCCCGTGCAGATTGCCGATCGGATAGTACGGCAGCGGGCCGGCGGGTGCGGGCACCCCCGTGGCTGCCGCGAGGCGATGGATGCGCTGCTTCACCTGCGCCTCCAGCCCGCGCAGCTCGCGGTAGGCCACGTAGAGGAAGTTGCCGCAGCCGCACGCGGGGTCGAGCACGCCGAAGCGGCACAGTTCGTCGAGCAAGGAGACGGCATCTGACACCGACCGCAGCGCATCGATGCGCTCCTGCCACGGGCGCACGATTGTGGGGCCGACGATCTTCATGATGTCTGCCTCGTGCGTGTAGTGCGCGCCGATCTCGCTGCGGCGCTCGTCGCCGAGCACGCCTTCCAGGAGGGCTCCGAAGATGGTGGGGTTCACGACCCGCCAGTCGAATTCGGCCGCCTGCTGCAGATGTTCCAGCTCGGGTTTGGTCAGGTAGACGGCTGCCGGGTCGGCGAACAGATCGCCGTTCACATAGCGGGTGCCGGCGAAGCGCCCCCGACGGTTGTGGTCGCCCTTCTGGTTCAGTAGCGCGAACAGGTACCCGATCTCCTTCGCCGAGTCGGGTTCGGTCTGGGTGAGCAGTTCGGCCACCGTCGCCTGCAGCGGATAGCCTTCCAGCATCCCGAGATCCTCGGCGAACAGCACCCACACGAGCTGCATCGTGAAGCGCTGGATCTCGTCCAGCGGTGCCGCCGAGCGATCGAGCATCGACCGATAGAGCGTCGAGATGTGCGCGGCAGCCTCAGCGGTCAACTCGCGGCGGTGCTCGCTGAACACCGGTTCGGCGGACGCCGACTGCAGGAAGAGCAGAGCGTCGTAGCGATCGACGAGTTCGTCGAGACCGAACCGGATGCGCGGACTGTTCGGGAATCGCCCCGGCTCCCACACCTCGAACTCACGGAAGTTGCAGGCGACCACCCATCGTGCGGCGGGAGTGTCGGCGACGGTATCGCTCGATTCGCGCCAATAGCGCTCGCGTTGCTCTGCGGCCTTCTCGAGCGGCACGCCGGGCGCCTTCATCTCGACGATGGCGATGCCGGGCCAGTGCAGATCCATGAAACCGGCGGAGGCGGCGAAGTCCTCGAACAGCGCGCCCACCGCCTGCCGGTCGGTGCCGTACGCCGCGAACAACTGGTTGAGGAAGGTCTGCGCCTCCGCCCGCTCACCGCCCGAGTAGCCGCGCCACCGCTCGACGAATTCGGCCAGGGCTGCCTGGATCTCGGTGCCGCTGCGCACGCCGGCGCCCGCCACCGGTCAGAACATCCGCGTCTGGTTGGGCGTCGCGTAGTACGCCTGCTGCACGAACCGCTTGCGCTGCGACTGCAACGACTCGACCAGGTCGGCGAGCGCGTGCTCGGCGTTGGGGTCGATCCCCGACTTCTGCAGCGCTGCGTGTGCGCGCCGCGCACGTGCCAGCGCGTGATCGAGGTTGGTCAGGGTGTTCGACACCTCGAGCGCCGCCTCCTCCTCCGCTCGCTGCTGGGCGCTCATCTGATCGGCGGTTGTGCTGGCCATGGATGCCTCCTCCGGGTGCGCGCTCGGATCAGAATAGGCGCCGTCGCCGACACCGTCGGCCGCCGACGGCACGGCTGTGGAGAATCCGGCGCTGTCCACAGGATCTGGTCTCAGAAGTCCCAGTCGTCGTCTTCGGTGGCCACGGCCTTGCCGATCACGTACGACGAGCCCGAGCCGCTGAAGAAGTCGTGGTTCTCGTCGGCGTTGGGCGACAGCGCCGACAGGATGGCGGGGCTGACGTTGGTGACGCTCGCGGGGAACATCGCCTCGTAGCCGAGGTTCATCAGCGCCTTGTTGGCGTTGTAGTGCAGGAACTTCTTGACATCCTCGGTCAGTCCGACACCGTCGTAGAGGTCTTGCGTGTACTGCACCTCGTTGTCGTACAGCTCGTACAGCAGCGAGAACGTGTAGTCCTTCAGCTGGTCGCGGCCCGCCTCGTCGAGCAGTTCGAGCCCCTTCTGGAACTTGTAGCCGATGTAGTACCCGTGCACGGCCTCGTCGCGGATGATGAGGCGGATGATGTCGGCCGTGTTGGTGAGCTTCGCCTTGCTCGACCAGTACATCGGCAGGTAGAAGCCGGAGTAGAACAAGAAGCTCTCGAGCAGCGTCGAGGCGACCTTGCGCTTGAGCGGCTCGTCGCCGCGGTAGTACTCCATGATGATCTGCGCCTTGCGCTGCAGATTCTCGTTCTCGACCGACCACCGGAACGCGTCGTCGATCTCCTTCGTCGAGCACAGCGTGGAGAAGATCGACGAGTAGCTCTTGGCGTGCACCGACTCCATGAACGCGATGTTCGTGTATACGGCCTCTTCGTGCGGGGTGAGCGCGTCGGGGATCAGCGACACCGCGCCGACCGTGCCCTGGATGGTGTCGAGCAGCGTCAGCCCGGTGAACACCCGCATCGTGAGCGTCTGCTCCTCGGGGGTGAGCGTCGCCCACGACTGCACGTCGTTCGACAGCGGCACCTTCTCGGGCAGCCAGAAGTTGCCGGTGAGCCGGTTCCACACCTCCAGGTCTTTGTCGTCCTGGATGCGGTTCCAGTTGATCGCCTGCACGTGGTCGAGCAGCTGCAGCTTGGTGGTCATCGTCGTTCCTCTTACTTGCGGTTCCTGAGCTCAGTGTGCGGTTCCCGAGCTCAGTTTGCGGTTCCTGAGCTCAGTGTGCGGTTCCTGAGCTCAGTGTGCGGTTCCTGAGCGGGTCGAAGGACAGGGCATCACAGCGTGCATGAAACGCAGCCATCCACCTCGGTGCCCTCCAGCGCCATCTGGCGCAGGCGGATGTAGTAGATGGTCTTGATGCCCTTGCGCCACGCGTAGATCTGCGCCTTGTTGATATCGCGCGTGGTGGCCGTGTCGCGGAAGAACAGCGTGAGCGACAGGCCCTGGTCGACGTGCTGCGTGGCCGCGGCATACGTGTCGATGACCTTCTCGTAGCCGATCTCGTAGGCATCCTGGTAGTACTCCAGGTTCTCGTTCGTCATGAACGGCGCCGGGTAGTACACGCGCCCGAGCTTGCCCTCCTTGCGGATCTCGATCTTCGACGCGATCGGGTGGATCGAGCTGGTCGAGTTGTTGATGTACGAGATCGAGCCGGTGGGCGGCACCGCCTGCAGGTTCTGGTTGTAGATGCCGTGCGCCTGCACCGATGCGGCAAGCTCCCGCCAGTCGTCCTGGGTGGGGAGGTGGTGGCCGGCGAACAGCTCGCGCACCCGCTCGGTGGCGGGGGCCCACTCGCGCTCGATGTACTTGGCGAAGAATTCCCCCGACGCGTAGGTGGAGTCGGCAAACCCGTCGAACGTCTCGCCGCGCTCGATCGCGATGCGGTTCGACGCGCGCAGCGCGTGGTAGAGCACCGTATAGAAGTAGATGTTCGTGAAGTCCAGCCCCTCGGCCGACCCGTAGTGCACGTGCTCGCGCGCGAGGTAGCCGTGCAGGTTCATCTGCCCGAGCCCGATCGCGTGCGAGCGGTCGTTGCCGTCTTCGATCGAGCGCACCGAGCGGATGTGGCTCTGGTCGCTCACCGCCGACAGCGCCCGGATGCTGGTCTCCACCGTGAGGCCGAGGTCACCGCCAT
>CAYLMS010000064.1:0-7596 GCA_964384455.1 uncultured Microbacterium sp.
CATGCCCGTGCGGCGACGCAGGTCGTCGCGGGTCATCGTGTGGATGTCCACGCCGTCGAGCGTGATTGCGCCCTCGTCGACGTCGTAGAAGCGCATCAGCAGGTTCACCAGGGTGGTCTTGCCCGCCCCGGTCGGGCCGACGATCGCGACGGTGCTGCCCGGGTGCGCCGCCAGGCTGAGGTCGTGGATCAGCGGGGTGTCAGGCGTGTAGCGGAAGGACACGTCGCGGAACTCGAGCTCCGCCGCATCCTCGCCCGCCGTGCGTGCGGGCGCGGGGTCGGGGCTCTGCTCGGGCGCGTCGAGCAGCTCGAACACGCGCTCGGCGCTGGCCACGCCCGACTGCAGCAGGTTGACCATCGAGCCGAGCTGGCTGAGCGGCTGCGTGAACTGCCGCGAATACTGGATGAACGCCTGCACCGCCCCGATCGACAGGGCGCCGTCGGCGACGAGGATGCCGCCCACCACGGCGACCCCGACGTAGACCAGGTTGCCCACGAACATCATCGCGGGCATGATGATGCCCGACACGAACTGCGCGCCGAAGCTCGCGCGGTACACCGCGTCGTTCTCGGCGGCGAAGTCGGCCTGCACCCGGCGCTGGTGGCCGAACACCTTCACGATGGAGTGGCCCGAGAACGTCTCCTCGACCCGGGCGTTGAGGATGCCGGTGGCCTTCCACTGCGCCGCGAACAGCTTCTGCGACCGGCGGGCGACCAGCACCGTGATCAGCAAGGTGAGCGGGATCGTCACGAGCGCGATGGCGGCCAGCAGCGGCGAGATCACGAGCATCATCACGATCACGCCGACCACCGTGAGCAGCGACATGATCACCTGCGAGACGGTCTGCTGCATCGTCTGCCCGATGTTGTCGACGTCGTTCGTGACCCGGCTGAGCAGTTCGCCGCGCTGCATCCCGTCGAAGTACGACAGCGGCAGCCGGTGCACCTTGTGCTCGACGTCCATGCGCAGCCGGTGCATCGCCCGCTGCACGATGCCGTTGAGCATGCGCGCCTGCACCGCCGCGAACAGCGCGGCGAGCACGTAGACGGCGATCACGGCGAGCAGGATGCTGCCGAGCCGGGCGAAGTCCACGCCATGGCCCGGCACGATGTCCATGGTCTTGAGCAGATCGGCAGTCTGGCCCCGACCGCTCGCGACCAGCTGGTCGATGATCTGCTGCTTCGTGGTGCCCGCGGGCAGGCCCTTGAACTGCAGCGACACGAACCCGGCGACCACCACGTCGGTGCCGTTGCCCAGCAGCTTCGGCCCGACCACGTTGAGGGCGACGCTGATCACGCCGAGCACGAGCACCACGCCCAGGCGCAGCGCATCGGGGCGCAGCGTGCCCAGCAGCCGACGCGCGCTGGGCCCGAACGCGCGCGCCTTCTGCACCGGTGCGCCGGTGTTTCCGCGGCCGAACGGCCCGCCCCGCTGTGCGTTGCTCATGCCGCCTCCACCGCCAGTTGCGATTCCACGATCTCGCGGTAGGTCTGGCACTCCGCGAGCAGGTCGTCGTGCGCGCCCAGGCCGACCACGCGCCCGTGCTCGAGCACGACGATCTGGTCGGCGTGCTGGATGGTCGACACCCGCTGCGCGACGACGATGCGTGTGGTCGCGGGCAGGTGCTCGTCGAGCGCCCGGCGCAGCGCGGCGTCGGTGTGCAGGTCGAGCGCCGAGAACGAGTCGTCGAAAAGCTGCACGGCGGGATGCTTGACCAGCGCGCGCGCGATGGCCAAGCGCTGCCGCTGACCGCCCGACACGTTGGTGCCGCCCTGCGCGATCGGCGCCTCGAGGCCCCCCGGCATCGCCTCGACGAACTCGCGCGCCTGGGCGAGCTCGAGCGCACGCCACAGCTCGGCGTCGGTGGCATCCGCGTCGCCGTAACGGAGGTTCGACGCCACGGTGCCCGAGAAAAGGAACGCCCGCTGCGGGATCAGACCGATGCGCCGCCACAGCTCGTCGGGGTCGTAGTCGCGCACGTCCACCCCGTCGACGGCCACCCGCCCTTCGGTCACGTCGAACAGGCGCGCGACCAGGCTGAGCAGCGTGGTCTTGCCCGCACCGGTCGCCCCGATGATCGCCGTCGTCGTGCCCGGCTCGACAGTGAAGCTCACGTCGTGCAGCACGGCATCCTCCGCGCCGGGATAGGCGAACGAGGCACCGGCGAACTCCACCCGTCCGGCGCGCGCGGGGGCCGCCGCTGCGGCGGCGGGGGCCGCCACCGAGGGCTCGGTCTCGAGCACCTCGCCGATGCGGCCGGCGCACACGGCGGCGCGCGGGATCATGACGAACATGAACGTCGCCATCATCACGGCCATGAGGATCTGCATCATGTAGCTGAGGAACGCGAACAGCGTGCCGACCTGCGTGCTGCCCGACTGCACCTGGAAGGCGCCGAACCAGATCACGGCGACGCTCGAGACGTTCAGCACCAGCATCACGACGGGGAACATCAGGGCCATCAGGTTGCCCGCGCGCAGCGCGGTCTGCATCACATCGCCGCTTGCCTGCTCGAACCGGGCCGTCTCCTCGGGTTCGCGCACGAAGGCGCGCACGACCCGGATGCCGGTGAGCTGCTCGCGCAGGATCTGGTTCACGCGATCGATCCGGCGCTGCATGCTGCGGAACGCCGGCACCATGCGCACCACGATCAGCGTCACGGCCACCAGCAGCACGGGCACGGCGACCGCCATCAGCCAGCTCAGCTGGGCATCCTGCCGCACGGCGAAGACGACGCCGCCGATCGCGAGGATCGGGGCCGAGACCATCAGTGTCGCCGACATCTGCACCAGCATCTGCACCTGCTGCACGTCGTTGGTGCTGCGGGTGATCAGCGACGGCGCACCGAAGCGGCCCACCTCCCGCTGCGAGAACGACACGATGCGGGCGAACACGTCGTGCCGCAGGTCGCGGCCCATCCCCATCGCCAGGCGCGACCCGAAGTAGACGGCGACGATGGCGCACGCGATCTGCACCAGGCTGATGGCGAGCATCACCCCGCCGGTGCGCCAGATGTAGCCGATGTCGCCTTTGATCACGCCGTCGTCGATGATGTTCGCGTTGAGCGTGGGCAGCATCAGCGAGGCGATCGACTGGGCCAATTGGAACAGCACCACACCGACGATGAGCCACGGTCCACGGCGCAGATAGCGCACCAGCAGCCGGCCGAGCATGTCAGCTCCCTTCCGCGGGACGCCCCGCGATGCCGTAGAGGATGAACTGCACCAGCTCGTCGTCGCTGAACGCAGGGCCGGCGTCGACGTGCGCCGTGCGCGCCGCGATTCCCGCGATGCGGATGATGGCGCCCAGATGCTCGAGCGGAACGCGCAGACGCGCGGCATCAGGTGCGAAGGCCGCCGCGACGGCCGAGTTGAACTGCTCGGGCTGCGACCTGTCGATCAGCTGCGCCACTTCGTCGCGATCGACGAGCGAGAGCATCGTGAACATGTTGCGCATGTGCACCCTGGCGCCTGCCACGAGAGCGGCCACTTTGCGTTCCAGCGGCAGCGAAGCATCCACGAGCCCGGCCGTGCTGCGCTCGCGCGCAGCGGCGAAGAACGCCTGCACGGCCGCCCGCACGAGTGCGTCCTTGTCGCCGAACGCGCGGAAGATCGTGCCCTCGGCGATGCCCAGGTGCTCGGCGAGCTGCCGCGTGGTCAGCGCCTGACCGTGCTCGAGGAACAGCGGCACGGCGGCCGCAGCGATCATCTCGCGGCGCTCGTCGGGCGCCATGGACTGCGCGCGCGGTCGACGCGGCTGCGGCGGACTGTCCGGCCGTGCGGGGTACGGCGGTCGTTGCGCCGACGGCGGTCGACCTGCGAGATCCGAAGCGTGCACCCGGTGAGCATAAGTGAGTGAGCACTCACTCCGCAAGTCGGGGCCGGCGCGGAATCCCTGACCCGCGTTGCCGTTCCGGCGCGATCCCGCGACAGCACGCGTCGGCGATTCGGCCAGAGCAGCGCCGAGACGACAACACGCGCCGGACATTCAGCCCGAAGAGCGCTGAGACGACGACGCACGTCGGGGATTCGGAAGAGGATGCCGCACGCCCGCGCCGCACGCACGCAGGTGCGCGCCCTCAGGCACCCGGCGGCGGGAAGATGGCGTCGAGCTCGGCGAGGTCGGCAGGTGTCGGCGTCCACGCGACGGCGGCCGCGGCATTGGCGCGCACCTGCTCGGGCGAGGTCGCGCCGGCGATCACGCTGCTCACGCCCTGCCGCGCGAGCAGCCATCCGTACGTCGCCGCCAGCATCGTGATCGCCCGCTGGTCGCAGAACGCCTGGTAGCGCTCGAGCGCGTCCCACGGCGCATCGTCGTAGAGGTGCCGGCGCTGGCGCATGATGCGCGAGTCCGCCGGGGCGCTGTCACGGGTGAACTTGCCGGTGAGCAGGCCGTTGTGCAGCGGGAAGTAGGGCAGGAACCCCAGTCCGTACCGATTCACGGCAGGCAGCACCTCACGCTCGACCGCGCGCGCCAGCAGGCTGTACTCGCTCTGCGCGCTGACGAACGGCACCGCGGCACGCTCCCGCGCCACGAAGTGTGCTTCGGCGACCTGCCATCCCGCGAAGTTCGAGTGCCCGAGATAGCGCACCTTGCCCTGGCGCACGAGGTCGCCGAGCGCATCGAGGGTCTCCTCGATGGGCGTCGCCTCGTCGGGGGTGTGCAGCTGGTAGAGGTCGATCCACTCCGTCTGCAGGCGGGTCAGCGACGCCTCCACCGCACGGATGACGTAGGCGCGCGACGCCTTCGCCCCCGAGAAGCCGGCCGGATGCGGCATCCCGCTGTGACCGAACTTCGTGGCCAGCACCACCTCATCGCGCCGGCCGCGCAGCGCCTCGCCCATCAGCGTCTCGGACAGGCCGGGCTCGCGTCCGTACATGTCGGCGGTGTCGAGAAAGGTGACACCGGCTTCGATCGCCGCGTCGAGCACGGCCCTCGTGCCCTCGAGCGACTCGGTGCGCGTGCCGGGCCGCCCGAAGTTGTTGCAGCCGAGGCCTGCGGTCGAGACCAGCAGCCCGCAGCTGCCGAGGCGGCGTTCGGTGCGCGATTCGCTCATGCATCCAATGTATCGGCGATGCACGAACGCGCTCTGGCACATTGCACGCGGCTATGAACGCACAGTACGTTTGGCTCAGCGCGCACACTCGAGCGCACCGTCCGGCGGCGCGCCGTCGGCACCCTCACAGTCGAAAGGCACCACGATGAGCGACCCGAATGCACCGCAGCCCGAGGATGCGGCTGCGTCCGCGCCCCAGTCTCCGGTGACTCCGCCCCCGCCGGCGGCGCCCCAGCCGCAGTACGCCCAGCCCGCTGCGGCACCTGCGGCGGCTCCCGCTGCGGCTCAGCCCCTGACGGCCGACAGCGACAAGCAGCTCGCCATGTGGGCCCACATCGGTGGTGTGGTCGGCTTCCTCCCGTCGCTGATCATCTGGCTGATCGCCAAGGACCGCGGGCCGCGCACGAACGTCGAGGCCAAGGAAGCGCTGAACTGGCAGATCACGTTCACGATCATCTACGTGGCGCTGATCATCGTGACCACGATCCTCGACGGAGTCCTCGCATTCACGCCGATGGGATTCCTGACGCTGCTGTTCTTCTGGTTGCCGTTCCTGTGGTGGGTGCTCAACGTCATCTTCTCGATCATGGGCGGCATGAAGGTCAACGGCGGCGGCAGCTACCGCTACCCGTTCAACTTCCGCTTCATCAAGTAGCACCCGCGCGAAGCGCCCGTGCCGATCGGTGCGGGCGCTTCGTCGTGTCAGCCCAGCGCGCGCAGCGCGAGTTCGCCGTCGGCACCACCGGTGACGACGAGCCCCGCCGACTGCGCCCAGCGCACGAACCCGGCGCGCGAACCGATGCGCGGTCGCCCTTGCGCCAGCATCCGCACCAGCAGTCCCTTCGTGCGCTTGTTGAAGTGGTTGAGCGCGCGCACCTCGCCGTCAGGACCGGTCGCGACGATCCGCACGTAGGCGGATGCCGCATCCCGCGGCACCTGGCCGAGCGCGACATACGCCTCGGAGCGCAGATCGAGCACGAACGACGGTTGCAGCTCGTCGAGCGCAGCTGTCACCGCCTCCGCCCACAGGCGGCGCAGCGCGGGCAGCCCCGGCAGGCTCGTGCCGGCGGCGAGCCGATAGCCGGGGATCGCGTCGAGTGCGCCCACCGGCCCGAACGGCGCCGAATGGATGAGCACGTGCCCGCCGAGCCACCGTCGTGCGGCGGCGTCGAGGGATGCCTCGTCGAGCGCGTCGTACAGCACTCCCGTGTAGCGCCGAATCGCCGGCATGGTGCCTGCCGTGCGCAGCGCGGCGTTGACCGCGATCTCACCCTGCTGCTTCGCCGACAGTCCCAGCACGCGTGACGCGGTGCCGGCATCGGCGCTGAGCGCGACCAGCGCGTCGACCACCCGCTCCCGCTGCGGCCGCAAAGCGGAAAGCGCGAGCCGGTCGAGCTGAAGCGGCCGCCCCCGACCCCCCGCACGCTTGGTCTCAGACGGCGGCAGCAGAATCAGCATGCACACCCCACACCCCGCGCGAAGAGGCAGAGCGCCCCGGGCCGACGGACATCGGACCATGCGGAGCGGGATGCCGCGCCAAGCCGACGCGCATCGAACTCTGCGCAGCGGGATGCCGCGCCAAGCCGACGCGCATCGAACTCCGCGCAGCGATCCCCCATCGCCCGCGCGCGGCATCCCGCGCAGCGTCCATCATCGAGACCGCCGACGCGATCAGCCGAGCGCCAGCATCCTTCAGGAGACGAGCTCCGCGTGCCCCGCGACGATCGTGACGACGTTGCTCTCCATCGACACGAAGCCGTCCTGCGCAGCGGCGATCACGCGCGCGCCGTCGGGAGTGGTGATGCGCACCTGGCCGCCCTCGGCGAGGATGCCGAGCACCGGCTCGTGCCCGGCCATGAGCCCGATCTCGCCGATCACCGTCTTGGCGACCACGAGCTCGGCCTCCCCCGACCACACCTCCGCATCGGCGGAGACCAGGCTGACCGACAGCGGCATATCAGCCGTTCTCCTTCTGGATCTGCGCCCACTTGGCCTCGACGTCGGAGATGCCGCCGACGTTGAAGAACGCCTGCTCGGCGACGTGGTCGAAGTCGCCGCGCACGATCGCGTCGAACGACTCGATCGTCTCGGCGATCGGCACCGTGGAGCCCTCGACGCCGGTGAACTTCTTGGCCATGTAGGTGTTCTGCGAGAGGAACTGCTGGATGCGACGCGCACGCGACACGACGATCTTGTCCTCTTCGGAGAGCTCGTCGACGCCGAGGATCGCGATGATCTCCTGCAGCTCCTTGTTCTTCTGCAGGATCTGCTTCACCGAGGTCGCCACACGGTAGTGGTCGGCGCCGATGTAGCGCGGGTCGAGGATACGGCTGGTCGACGCCAGCGGGTCGACCGCCGGGTAGAGGCCCTTCGACGCGATCTCGCGCGACAGCTCGGTGGTGGCATCCAGGTGCGCGAACGTGGTGGCCGGCGCCGGGTCGGTGTAGTCGTCGGCGGGCACGTACACGGCCTGCACCGAGGTGATCGACTTGCCGCGGGTCGAGGTGATGCGCTCCTGGAGCTCACCCATCTCGTCGGCC
>CAYLMS010000065.1:0-7589 GCA_964384455.1 uncultured Microbacterium sp.
AACGGGCCCTGGATCGCGCTGTGGATGCTGGTGGTCGTGCTCGGCGTGCAGCAGCTCGAAGGCCACGTGCTGCCGCCGATCCTGATGGGGTCGGCGGTCAAGGTGCACCCGCTGGCGGTGGTGCTGGTGGTGGCGGGAGGCGCATTCATCGCAGGCATCCCCGGTGCGCTGTTCGCCGTGCCACTGGCCGCATTCGTGAACGTCTTCGCCGTGCAGCTGTCCGCGCGCGGGGGGCGGCATTCCGGCGCGCCCCCCGACGGCGACCTGATCTGGAGCACCGTGCCCCGCTCACGCAGGGGCGACCGCTGACTCAGCTGTCGTCGAGCGCGGCCCGCGACTCGGGCAGGGCCCACCGCGCCCACGCAGCGACATAGATCGTCAGCCCCGCGATCAGGCCGGCGACCACCCACAGCACGATCGTGAAGTCGACCCACGACCCGACCGGCGGCGAGCCGGGCAGGAATGTGCGCAGCGGGATCGTGGCGAACAGCATCGCCCCCATCCAGCCCATGAACGAGGGCTCCACCTTGCGGCGGCCGCGGAACGCCGTGATCGCGACGAACAGCACGAGGCACGGCATCGTCACCAGCACCGCCAGCAGCACGGCGGCGAAGGCGAGCGTGCCGCCCGACCGGTGCGCGCTGAGGTCGATCACGCCGATGTCGGTCAGCTGCGCGGGGGTCTGACCCGACCCGGCATGCACCGCGGCGGCCGTGAGGCTCCAGCCAGGCACATAACCGGTGACATGCACCTGGGTGGGCACGGGGGTCAGCTGGTTCAGCGGTCCGCTGCCCTCGAACGCGATCACGGTCAGTCCTGCCGCCTGATACCGGTCGAACGGCCACTCTTCGATCGCGCCGTCGAGCAGGATGCTCTTCGACTGGGTCGACGACACGGTGTGCGCGTCGAACGTGAGAGTCTGGCTACCCTCGACGGGGGAGATCAGCACCGTGATCGGCTTCTCGAAGGTGATCCCGTCCGCGGCCAGCAAGCTCGGTGCCGGCACCACCTCGACGTCGATCCGCAGCCGCTGGCCCGCGGCATCCACCGCCTGCGCATTCAACGTCACGAGCACCCCCGACGAAGGGGCCGCTGTGGTGCCCACCGAGATCGAGCGCCCCGTGAACGCGTAGAGCAGCACCACCGTCACGTAGACGAGCACGGCGATGGCGACGAGCATCGGTGCGCGCCGGCGGCGCGGCACCGCGCCGACTACCGTCGGGATGTCGTCGTCCCCGCTGTCCACGGCATGAGCCTATCGGCCGCATAGACTTGCCGAGTGGCCCATCCCGAGCCCCACCGAACGGAAGGCCGCGCGATGACCGCACCCGCCTCGCTGCCGCTGCTGCACGAGTTCGAGGATGCCGCCGCGAGCCTCGCCGGGGTCGTGCATCGCACGCCGCTGGAACCGTCCACGCACTTGAGCGCCGTGCTCGGGGTGCCGGTGCATCTGAAGCTGGAGAACCTGCAGCACACCGGATCGTTCAAGATCCGCGGCGCCAGCTACCGGCTGTCCAGGCTCACCGCGGCAGAACGCGCGCGGGGGGTGGTGGCCGCCTCGGCCGGCAACCATGCGCAAGGGGTGGCGCTGGCCGCGCGCCAGCTCGGCATCGCCGCGACGATCTTCATGCCGCTGGGCGTGCCCGTGCCCAAGCTGCTGGCCACCCGCGGCTACGGGGCCGATGTGGTGCTCGAGGGCGCGACCGTCGACACCTCGCTGCGGCTCGCCGCAGAGTTCGCCGAGCGCACCGGTGCGGTGATCATCCACCCGTTCGACCATCGTGACATCGTGCTCGGGCAGGGCACGCTGGGGCTGGAGCTGTACGACGATCTGCCCGAGGTCGAGACGATCATCATGGGGGTCGGCGGGGGAGGACTCATCGCCGGAGTCGCCGCCGCGGCGAAGGCCCGCGCGGCGGTCGCCGGGCGCACCCTGCGCGTCGTCGGCGTGCAGGCCGAGAACGCCGCACCGTATCCCGAATCGCTGGCCGTGGGGCATCCGGTGGAGATCACGACGCGTCCCACGATCGCCGACGGCATCCTGGTCGGCCGTCCCGGCGATGTGCCGTTCGAGATCATCCGCGAACTCGTCGACGAGGTCGTCACGGTCTCCGACGACGACATCGCGCGCGCGATCCTCGCTCTGCTCGAGCGGGCCAAGCTCGTCGTCGAGCCGGCCGGCGCGGTCGGGGTCGCGGCGATCCTCGCAGGCAAGGTGCGCGCCACCGGGCCGACCGTCGCCGTGCTCAGCGGCGGCAACATCGACCCCATGCTGCTGCAGCGCGTGGTCGCCCACGGGCTGTCGGCATCCGGCCGCTACATGACCCTGCGCATCCCGCTGCCCGACCGGCCGGGCCAGTTGTCGCGCGTGTCGGAGCTGATCGCCGAAGCCGGGGCGAACGTCATCGAGGTGCTGCACACCCGGCACGGCCAGGGGCTGCAGATCAGCGAAGTGGTGCTGCAGATCAGCGTGGAGACCCGCGGCGAAGACCACAAGGAACTCACCCTGCAGACGCTGCGCGATGCCGGCTTCGCGCCGACCGTCGTGGCGGACTAGCGCCCGGTGTAGGTGGCGACCTTCACGACCTGCACGGCGATCGTGCGGCCGTTCGGCGCGGTGTAGCTGGTCTGCTCGCCCTCGCGCAGCCCGAGGATGGCCGCTCCCAGCGGGCTCGCCTCACTGAACACGTCGAGGTCGGTGCCTGCGGCGATCTCGCGGTTGCCGAGCAGGAACACCTCTTCGCTGCCGGCGACCAGGGCCGTGACCACGGTGCCCGGCTCGACCACGCCGCTGCTTTCGGGAGCCTCGCCCACGGTGGCGTTCTTCAGCAGGTGCGCCAGCGTGCGGATGCGCGCCTCCTGCTTGCCCTGCTCGTCCTTGGCGGCGTGATAGCCGCCGTTCTCCTTCAGGTCGCCCTCCGAGCGGGCGGCCTCGATGCGCTTGGCGATCTCCTCGCGCCCGGTCGTGGACAGGTGCTCGAGCTCGGTGACGAGCCGGTCGTAGGCGTCCTGGGTCAGGAACGTGATCGGGGCATCGGTGGACACGTCGGAAGATCTTAGGCGACCCAGCACGAGTTCACCAAACCCGTGGTGGCCTCGGCGACCGTGGGGACGGTCTGCGTGAACGTGCGCACGTGCGTGCCGGATGCCGCCAGCTCGACCACCTTCCACCCCACCACGCCGAACTGCTCGTCGAGCGCCGACAGCGCGCACGCGATCGCGACGCCGGCCGGAGCGGTCAGCTGCACCTTGATCGTCACGGCGCGGGGCGACACCGTGTAGCCGGCGGCCTCGCCGTCCACGCCGCTGGCGGGGTTGGCCAGCGTGCGCCACGCGAACACGGCCACCGCGATCGCCGCGAGCGCCGCGACGATGATCAGCACGGCGCGCGCGCGTCGCGGCGACCGGCGGCCGTAGCGGTCGTCGAGATCGGCCTGGGTGGTCATGCGGCTCCGGGGGGCGGGTGCGGGAAGTTAGGCTGGGATCTCCAGGCTAGGCGCTTTCGCGCGGAACGGGGAAACGATGCACGCAGTGCTCGGCTGGCTTGCCGCCGTGCCCACGCCGAGCCCGTCACCGACAGTCGACCCGGTGCTCGTCACCCCGGGGCCGTGGGGCTTCGTCGCCGTGTTCGGCATCGCCGTGGCCGTGTTCGTGCTCGTGTGGGACATGCTGCGTCGCATCCGTCGCGCGCGCTATCGCGAGTAGGTCAATGCCGAGCTCGACGCGGAGGAGGCCGCGCGCGACGCGGCGGGCGACAGGCGGCCGCCCGCGCCCTGACTTACGCGTGATAGGCGGGCTGCAGCGCGATCAGCAGGCAGGCCGTCCAATGGCACAGGAACGCCAGCACGGTGCACACGTGGAAGATCTCGTGGAATCCGAACGCCCCGGGCCACGGATTCGGCTTCTTCAGCGCGTAGACCACGGCGCCTGCGGAGTAGAGCAGGCCGCCGATCGCGACGAGGATCATCATCGCCGCATTGGCCTGGAACAGCGGCACGATGTACATCACCGACGCCCAGCCCAGGGCGAGATAGAGGGCGACGTAGAGCCAGCGCGGCGCGCCGATCCAGAACACCCGGAACACGATGCCCAGCAGCGCGCCGCCCCACGCGATCGACAGCAGCAGCACCGACTGCGCGGGCGGCAGGGCCAGCACCGCGAGCGGGGTGTAGGTGCCGGCGATCAGCAGCAGGATGTTGGCGTGGTCGATGCGCTTGAGCACCGCCTTCGTCGTGGGCTTCCAGTGGAACCGGTGGTACAGCGCGGAGTTGCCGAACAGCAGCAGCGAGGTGGCCATGAACACGGCCGACGCCCACTTGGCGGCGGGCCCGTGCGCGAGCACGATCAGCACGATTCCCGCCGCGATCGCGACGGGGAAGGTGGCCGCATGGATCCACCCGCGCCAGGTCGGCCGGATCTCGGCGGCGGCGTCTGCGGCGGCGGCCTCCATCAACGGCAGTTGCGGAAGATCGAGGGCCTGCTGCTTCACGGTGCGCGACACACCTCGAGAGTACCGTCCGGTGCATTCCGTGCACGGAACATGCGGGGCGCGGGCGGTAGCGTAGTCGCGTGGGCAGCGGGACGGCGAGTCGGGGGCGCGGGCCGCTCTACCGCCTCTACATCGGGCGGCTGCGCCGTCGGCTGCCCGCGGCCGGGGTGCCGCGGCATGTCGCCATGATGATCGACGGCAACCGCCGGTGGGCGCGCCAGTCGGGCTACGGGTCGGCCGCCGAGGGTCATCGCGCCGGCGCGGCGAAGATGCGCGAGTTCCTCGGCTGGTGCGACGACGTCGGGGTGCAGGTCGTGTCGCTGTACCTGCTCTCCAGCGACAACCTGCGCAAGCGCGATCGCGCGGAGCTGCGCGACCTGCTGGAGATCATCGCCGACCTCGCCGACCGGCTCTCCCGCGAGCGCGACTGGCGGGTGCAGCACGTGGGCCGCAGCGACCTGCTGCCGCCCGAGCTGACCGCGGTGCTCGAGCAGGCGCAGGAGCGCACGCGCGCGCACACCGGGCTGCACGTGAACCTGGCGGTCGGCTACGGCGGGCGCAACGAGATCGTCGACGCGGTGCGCAGCATCATCGCCGACCACGACCGCCAGGGCGGATCGCTCGAGGAGCTGGCCGAGAGCCTCACCCCCGAGCAGATCGGCGAGCACCTGTACACCGGCGGGCAGCCCGATCCCGACCTCGTGATCCGCACCTCGGGCGAGCAGCGGCTCAGCGATTTCCTGCTGTGGCAGTCGGCGCACTCGGAGTTCTACTTCGTCGAGGCGCTCGGCCCCGACCTTCGCGAAGTGGACTTCCTGCGCGCGATCCGCGACTTCGCCTCGCGCGAGCGGCGCTACGGCGGCTGACAGGGCATGACAGGATGGCACCTGTGACCGACCTCGAGCCGTACGCCGCGTCCTTCGACGGCGAACCCGGCTACTTGGACTGGGCCGCGTTCGGTCCGCTCTCGCCCGCCGTGCGTGGCGAGCTGCACGCCGACGCCGAGCTGCTGGGCAGCGGCCGGCCCTCCAGCATCGGTCTGGTGGCAGAGCGGCGCACCGAGGCGTGCGCCGCCGTCGCCGAACTGCTGGGCGCACGCGCCGACGAGGTGACCCTGCAGCCGTCGACCACCTACGGGCTGACGCACGCCGCGTTCGGCCTGAACGGCGCGGTGATCGCCGGGGCGCGCGAGTTCCCCGCCATCACCGTCGCGCTCACGCGCGCGGCGGACGCGCTCACCGGAGCGGTCGGCGGTGCGCCTGCGCCGCAATGGATCGATCCGCCCGACGGATTCGTCACGGTCGACGCCGTGCGCGAGGCGCTCGCCGCCGACACCGTGGCCGTCGCCGTGAGCCTGGTGGACTACCGCACCGGCTACCGCGCCGACCTGGCGGGACTGCGCGACGCGATCGGCGAGGACCGGCTGCTGATCGTCGACGCGGTGCAGGGCTTCGGCGTCGTCGAGGCCGACTACTCGGCCGCTGACGTGGTGTGCGGCAACGGCTACAAATGGCTGCGGGCGGGGCGTGGAACCGGGTTCGCCTGGTTCTCGACTCGTGCGCAGGAGCGACTGCGCCCCGTGCTGTCCGGCTTCGCGGGACAGGACGCGGAGCGGTTCAGCGAGGCGGTACTGCGGCCTGCCCCCTCGGCGCGGGCGTACACGGTCAGCGCAGTCGACGAATTGGCCGCGACCCGGCTCGCCACCGCCGCGCGCGAGGTGCAGGCGGCGGGTGTCGGCGCGATCGACGCCGAACTCGCTGCGCGCACCCAGGAGATCATCCTCTACGCCGACGAGTACGGGGTTCCCGTGCTCACGCCGCGTGATCCCGCACGACGTGCCGGGATCGTCACACTGTGTCCTGACCCGCAGGAGGTGGCCGCGCTGTCGGCGTCGCTGGCCAACCACGGCCTGGCATTCACCGCGCGCGGCGAGGTCGTCCGCCTAGCCGCGCACGTCGGTACCGGCGCCGATTCGCTGCGCCTGCTCGCCGATGCGCTCGCAGCTTTCGCTGCGGCCAGGATGAGGTAACCGACATTCACCTTCCCGTCACCAGCGCGTGGCGTGTCGGACCGCGCCGGGTCGCCGGCCCGGCCGTACGGTCGAGTCATCGGGCAGGGCGCCCGGTCGAGCCGGCCATCAGGATCGCGACTCGTGACCAGCGGTCGACTCGTGACTGACCGGGACGCATCCCGGGACGGGGGTCGAACGTGGCGACACGAGCACTGCAGCAGCCGGACCGCACCGCGCAGCACGGCATCGACGACGAGACGGCGCAGGAGCTGCGCACCTACGTGCTGGACACGTCGGTGCTGCTCTCCGATCCGCGCGCGTTCTTCCGCTTCGCTGAGCACTCCGTGGTGATCCCGGTGGTGGTGATCTCGGAGCTGGAGGGCAAGCGGCACGATCCCGAGATCGGCTACTTCGCCAGGCAGGCGCTGCGACACCTCGACGAGTTGCGGGTCGAGCACGGCCGGCTCGACTTCGCCGTACCGGTCGGCGAGGGCGGAACGCTGCGCGTCGAACTGACGAACACGGATGCCGGCATCCTGCCGTCGGGCATGCGCCTGGGCGACAACGACAGCCGCATCCTTTCGGTCGCCATGCACCTGGCCGCGCACGGGCAGCAGGTCACCGTGGTGTCGAAGGACCTGCCGATGCGGGTCAAGGCCGCGTCGCTCGGGATCAGCGCGGAAGAGTACCTCGCCGAGCAGGCCGTCGATTCGGGCTGGACCGGGATCGCGCACCTCGACCTGTCGGGCGACGACATCGCCGATCTGTACGAGACCGAGGTCGCGTCCAGCGAGGACGCGGTCGGACTGCCCGTGAACACCGGGCTTGTGATCCACTCCGAACGCGGCTCGGCACTGGGCCGGGTCACCGGCGACGGCACGTTCCGGCTGGTGCGCGGCGACCGCGACGCGTTCGGGCTGCACGGCCGCTCGGCGGAGCAGCGCATCGCACTCGATCTGCTGCTCGACCCCGACGTGGGCATCGTGTCGCTCGGCGGCAGGGCGGGCACCGGCAAGTCGGCGCTGGCGCTGTGCGCGGGGCTGGAGGCGGTGCTCGAGCGTCAGCAGCAGCGTCGCATCATCGTGTTCC
>CAYLMS010000066.1:0-7531 GCA_964384455.1 uncultured Microbacterium sp.
AACTATCGACAGTTGCCCCGCTTCATCGACCTTGCGCGGCGCCTGCGGGCGCGGGATGTTCGCGGGGCTGGGCCGCTGGCCCATGCCCTGCGCCGAGGCGAAGGGGTTGTTGCCCGGTCGTGGACCGGCGGGGCGCTGACCCATGCCCTGCGCCGAGGCGAACGGGTTGTTGCCGGGGCGCGCACCACCGGGGCGTGGCGCCGCGGGCGCGGAGCCGGGTGCTGCCTCGTCGGCCGCGTCGGCCGCCGCCGCGGCCGGTGCGACCGGCTGCGCAGCGGGCGCGGGCGCGGACACGGGGGCGGCGACGGGCGCCGCTTCGGCGGCCGCGACCTCGGCGGCCGGCTGCGGGGCGGTGGGTCGCGGCGCGGCGGGACGCGCCGCACCGGGGCGAGCGGAGCGCGCCGGCGCGGCCGGCGCGCTCGCGGCGGTCACGCCGTCGGCCTCCAGCGCTGCGCGTAGCTTGCGCACGACGGGCGGCTCGATGGTCGATGCCGGACCCTTGACGAATTCGCCGATCTCCTTGAGCTTGGCCAGCGCGACCTTGGTGTCGACGCCGAGCTCCGAAGCGATCTCGTGCACGCGTGGTTTGGTGTTAGCCACAGTTCTCCTGTCTCGGGTCCACCCAGGACAGGGCAGACCATTAGTCGCGGACGGGACTCATTTCGAGCCGTTCACTTGTTGTCCATAGCCGTTCAGCCGTTTCTCGATGGTCTGCGTGTCGAGCGGGCCCGACACACGCAATGCCCGTACGAACGCACGACGCCGCAACGCGGCATCCATGCACTGCTGCGTCTCGTGCACCCACGCGCCCCGCCCCGGCATTCGCGCCTGCTCGTCGATGACGAGGGTGCTGCCGCGCACCACGACTCGCAGGAGAGTGGCTCGGGGGGTACGCGTGCGGCATCCGACGCACGTCCGTACGGGTTCCATCCTACACCGCCGGCGGGAGCCGCCTTCAGGCCTCGTCGAGGATGCTGTCAGGCTGGATGTCGATCTTCGCGCCGGTGAGCTTGGCCGCGAGGCGGGCGTTCTGGCCCTCCTTGCCGATCGCGAGCGAGAGCTGGTAGTCGGGCACCAGCGCGCGCACGGCTTTGCTGGAGGCATCAAGGATGTAGGCGGAGGTGACCTTGGCGGGCGAGAGCGCGTTCGCGACGAACGCCGCCAGCTCGGGGTCGTAGTCGACGATGTCGATCTTCTCGCCGCTGAGCTCTTCGGTGACCGCGCGCACTCGGCGGCCGAGCTCGCCGATGCACGCGCCCTTGGCGTTGACGGTCGGGTCGTTGGCCTTGACCGCGACCTTGCTGCGGTGGCCGGCCTCGCGGGCGAGCGAGACGATCTCCACCAGCCCGGCGGCGATCTCGGGCACCTCGAGCGCGAACAGCTTGCGCACCAGGCCCGGATGCGTGCGCGACACGGTGATCGCCGGACCCTTGGTGCCCTTCGCGACGCTGGTGACGTACACGCGCAGCCGGGAGCCGTGCGCGTAGGTCTCGCCGGGCACCTGCTCCTCGGGGGGCAGGATCGCCTCCACGGTGCCGAGGTCGACGTGCACCATGCGCGGGTTGGGACCCTGCTGCACGACTCCGGCGACGATGTCGCCCTCCTTGCCGCGGAACTCGCCGAGCACCGCGTCGTCGGCGATGTCACGCAGCCGCTGGCTGATCACCTGCTTCGCGGCGAACGCGGCGATGCGGCCGAAGTCGTCGGGCGTGGTCTCCTCCTCGCCGACGATCGCGCCCTCGTCGTCGGTCAGCGGCACGAAGACCGCGACGTGACCGGTCTTGCGATCCAGCCGCGCGCGCGCGCCCTCCGGCGGCAGACCCGAGGGCGAGTTGTTCTTCCCGTAGGCGGTGAGGATGGCCTGCTCGATGATCTGCACGAGCTCGTCGAAAGGGATCTCCTTCTCGCGCTCGATCGTGCGCAGCAGTGCCAGATCGATGTCCACGGCGGCCTCCCTGTTCAGCTGTGGCCGGTGCCCCGGCATCCAGACAACGTTACCGGATGCCGCTTCCGGCGTGCTCGAGCGCCGCTTCGCACACAGCAGCGATGCAGCGCATCGGGGGACCTGTACTGCGTCGTTTCCGGCGGTCTATCGGGCGGCGTGGGGGTGGTCGTAACGGGCGCGGCTGCCGACTTTCGCGGTGGGGCCGTGGCCGGTGACGCGGATGCCCCATTGGTTGTCGTGGATGCGGTGATGGCAGGATTCGCAGAGCAGGATGCCGTTGTCGCACCAACTGTGTGTGATGCGACGGTCAGCTCTGCGGAACGACGATCTCGATGAGATCTGACACCAATTCGAAATCCTTGGGGTTGAGCGTGGCCAATGCTGCGCCGAGTGAGTAGGCCTGGCCGGCGAGCATGATGTCCTTGCTCCTGCTATGAGCGCGCCGTGCCTTCCACACGTGACTGGCGACGATGCCGTATCCAGCGGCGGCCGATTGGTCGAACGGCAGCCACTGGATTCCTGCGCTGTCAAGAAGGGAGAGACGATACTGACGTGCTGCGCGCCGCGCCGGGTCAGACTGGATCGCAATGCCGAACTGCAGTTCTGCGTAAGCGATGGCGCTGAACGCGAGATCTCCGGTCGGGAACGAGACATCCGGATATTCGATCAACACAGACGTGTCCATCAGGATCATTCGGCCGTGTCCCGCCTGCGCCATGGATCCGTCAAGTCGTCGTCTTCGCGAAGCCGGTGCACCTCTTCCGCCCACTCGTGATCACCCGCCTGCAGGTCGGAAAGGCGCTTCGCAAGTGTCTCCGAACTGACGGTACGTGAACGTCCAGCCGATCGAAACGGAATGATGACCGCCGCCGGCCGACCCTGGATCGTCACTTCGACCTCTGAACCGCTCTCTTCAACATGACGGATGACGCGACTCGCGTCCTGCCGCAGTTCCCTGATACCCACAGTCTCCACAATCACAGTTTACGACACCGGTAGTCCATGTGCTACTGAGCTACTCCGACCGGCTGCCCACCAGATCCAGCCGGCGGGCGTGGTGGTGCGCTCAGCAGACGCTCGTAGTGTCGCGCGCCTCGGGTGAGGACGCATGCATCATGCGCCTCCGACATCCCCCCACGCGTTGATCGCGCCGATCAGCCGGAACAGCTCGCCCACCTTGTAGGGATTGAACGTCATCACCAGGCGTGGCAGCTCCAGCCGATCGGCGTCGGCGCGCTCGTCGGGCAGCGGCGCGCTGCGCTGGATCGACCCGCTGGCCAGCAGCGCGCCGAACCGCATGTTCAGCTCGTCGAGCTGAGCATCGCTCGGCGCGTGCCGCACCCGCAGCACGAGTTGCTCGCGCACCCACCGCAGCGAGTCGTACACGCGCCAGAACCCGGTGATGTGATCGACCGCCTCGGCTACCGAATCGGTGACCAGCACCCGATCGAAGTCGCCGCGCGAGATCGTGCCGGTGCGCTCCAGCTGGCCCACGACGAATTCGCGCAGCCCCGCCCAGAACACGCCGCCCGGCTCGTCGAGCAGCACGATCGGCACCGGCTCGGCCTTGCCGGTCTGCTGCAGGGTGAGCAGCTCGAACATCTCGTCCATGGTGCCGAACCCGCCGGGCAGGCAGATGAAGCCGCGCGACTCCTTGACCAGCATGAGTTTGCGCGTGAAGAAGTACTTCATCGACACGTTGCGCGCGTGGGTCGCGACGATGCCGTTGGGCTTCTCCTCGAACGGCAGCCGGATGGACAGCCCGAGCGACTGCTCCGGGCCCGCGCCTTCAGCCGCCGCCTGCATGATGCCCGGCCCCGCACCGGTGACCACCATCCAGCCCTGCCTTGCCAGCGCGGCGGCCGCCTGCACCGTGTGCCTGTAGAGCACGTCGTCGGGATGCGTGCGCGCCGAGCCGAAGATGGTCACCTTCGGGATGCCCGCGTAGGGGGCGAACAGCCGGAAGGCCGCGCGCATCTCGGTGAGGGCGGCCGAGGTGATCTTCAGGTCGAGTCGGTCGGTGCCGTCCACCCCGAGCCCGACGCCGGTGGCGAGGATGCGGGCGATCAGGTCTACCTGGGTCTCGAGTCCGGCATCCGCAACTAGTCGGCGGATGTCGTCGGCGACGGCGGGCGGGAGGGGCGAGGAGTCGGGGCCGACCATGTGCTCAGCCTGTCATGCCCGAGGTGCGGACGGTGGCGGCTGCTGCGGGACGGCGTCGTCGTGGGACCCCGATCAGCGTGGTGCGATGACACGCAGTCCGAGCGCCCGCGCCGCCTCGCCGAGTCGCTCGTCGTACGTCACGACGCCCTCGAGATCGTCGACCAGCGCCAGCGCCGACGCGAGGTGCACAGCGTCGAGGCTGCGCAGTTCGACCGGGTCGAGTCGGGCCGTCTCGTCGAGGATCTCTGCCGAGGCGGCGATGAGCAGAAGTCGCGACAGCACGTTCCGCGCCGCCCCTGCCGCCTGCGGCGCGGCCCGACGCACAGCGCGCAGCAACTCGGTACGAGTCAGGTCGCTCGTCGCCAGTCGCACCGGGCCGGCGAGCATCCACTCACGCAGCACCGCGGACTCCGCCTCCACCACGACGAGCTTCACCAGCGCCGAGGTGTCCGCGTAGAACATCAGTAGCGCTCTTCGAGCCGCATCCGAAGCAGGTCTGTCGACACGTCGGCTACGACGGTCGGCGCGGGTAGCTGAGCCAGGGGCTGCAGCGGCGGCCGTGCCAGCCCCGCGCCCACGAGCCGCTCGGTGGCCGTGTGTTCGAGCGCCGAGATGCGCGCCACCGGTCGTCCGCGGTCGGTGATCGTGACGGATTCGCCCGCGGCGGCCTGCGCCACCACCTCGGAGGCGTTCTGCTTCAGCGCCCTGATCCCGACCGTTGCCATGTTCTACAGTGTAGCTCCACCGGCACTGCGAGCACGCGGGGCGGCGGCGCGCCGGTCTCCTGCGGCGCTCCCCCGCTCAGCGCGCGAGGCGCGCCAGCGCCTCGGCGACGGCCACCACCTCGCGGTCGCCGGTGCGGCGATCCCATAGCTCCACCTGATCGTCGGCCGCTCCGCGGCCGACGATCACGATGCGCGGCACGCCGATCAGCTCGGCGTCGGCGAACTTCACCCCGGGCGACACCTTGAGCCGGTCGTCGTAGAGCACGTCGCGCCCCGCGGCCTCGAGCTGCGCAGCCAGAGAGTCGGCCAGTTCGAAGGCGGCAGCATCCTTGCCCGTGGCCACCACGTGCACGTCGAACGGCGCGACCGCCTCGGGCCAGATCAGCCCCCGTTCGTCGTTGCCGAGCTCGGCGATCACGGCCAGCAGCCGCGTGATGCCGATGCCGTACGAGCCCATCGTCACCGTGACGAGCTTGCCGTTCTCGTCGAGCACCTGCAGGCCGAGGGCCTGCGCGTACTTGCGGCCGAGCTGGAACACGTGCCCGATCTCCATACCGCGCGCCAGCGACACCGGACCGGAGCCGTCGGGGGCGGGGTCGCCCTCGCGCACCGACGCGGCCTCGACCACACCGTCGGCCGTGAAGTCGCGCCCCGCGACGAGGGAGTGCACATGCTTCTCGTCGAGGTTGGCGCCGGTGATCCAGCTGGTGCCGTCGACCACGCGCGGGTCGAGCAGGAAGCGGATGCCGGTGGCCGACTCCTCGCCGAGCACGGCGCCGGTCGGCGACCACGGGCCGATGTAGCCCTTGACGAGCAGCGGATGACGGGCGAAGTCCTCGGGCGTGGCCGGCTCGACCGCCGCGGGAGCGAAGGCCACCTCCACGCGCTTGGCATCGACCTCGCGGTCGCCGGGCACGCCCACGACCACCAGTTCGCGCGTGCCGTCGAGGTGGGTGAGGGCGAGCACGACGTTCTTCAGGGTGTCGGCGGCCGTGTACGCGCCGTCGAGCACGGAGTTGCAGTGCGCGACGAGCGTGTCGATCGTCGGGGTGTCGGGCGAGTCGAAGATCACCGGCTCACCGAGGCCCTCGAACCCGATGGCCTCGGGCACCACCGTGGTGAACGCCTCGACGTTGGCGGCGTAGCCGCCGGCCGAGCGCACGAACGTGTCCTCCCCGACCGGCGTCGGGTGCAAGAACTCCTAGCTGCGCGAGCCGCCCATCGCCCCGGCATCCGCCTGCACGATCACGTACTCCAGCCCCAGCCGGGCGAAGATGCGCTCGTACGCGTCGCGCTGCGCCTGGTAGCTGGCATCGAGCCCCGCGTCGTCGACATCGAAGGAGTAGGCGTCCTTCATGGTGAACTCGCGCCCGCGCAGCAGCCCGGCGCGGGGCCGCGCCTCGTCGCGGTACTTGTCCTGGATCTGGTAGATCGCCAGCGGCAGATCCTTGTACGACGAATAGAGGTCTTTCACGAGCAGCGTGAACACCTCTTCGTGCGTGGGCGCGAGCAGGTAGTCGGCGCCCTTGCGGTCGTGCAGCCGGAACAGCGCGTCGCCGTACTCCTCCCAGCGACCGGTGACCTCGTAGGGCTCGCGCGGCAGCAGCGCCGGGAAGTGCACCTCGAAGGCGCCGGCTTCGGCCATCTCGTCGCGCACGATCTGCTCGATCTTGGCCTTCACCCGCAGCCCGAGCGGCAGCCACGCGAACACCCCGGGCGCCTGACGGCGGATGTAGCCGGCCCGCACCAGCAGCCGGTGGCTGGCCACCTCGGCGTCGGCCGGATCGTCGCGGAGCGTGCGCAGGAAGAAGTTCGACAGACGGGTCACCACGATCCCCCAGTCTAGGGAACCGGGCTCTTCATGATTCAGGGTGTAGCGCGGGTTTGAACCCGCCGGCTTCGAGCAGACTCCGCGCGATGTGGTGGGCCAGGTTCCGGAAGCCGAGGGCTGTGCCGCGGAGGTGCTCGAGCCGGCCGTTGATCGCTTCGGTGGGGCCGTTCGAGGTGCCGGGCCGGTCGAAGTAGCCCAGCACGTCAGTGGCGCGCTGGGTGAGTGTGCGGGCGAGCTTGCGGATCTCGACGAGTTCGACCGGGACGCCGGCGGCGATCCGGTCGATCGTGTGCTGCAGGAAGAACCTGCCCAAGCTCCGATCCTTCGCCCGGTACGCGGTGATCATGTCCTGGTAGACGCCCCAGGTGGCCTGTACCTCGACGTGCCGCTCGTCGTCGAACAGCGCGTTCAGTCGGGTTTGCTGCTTCTCGGTGAGGAGACCTGCGCCGGTGAGCAGGGTGCGGCGGGCTTGGTAGAGCGGGTCGCCTCTCATGCCGCGGCGACCGAACACGTCGTGCTGGACGCGGCGCCGGCAGTTCTCCAACGCGTCACCGGCGAGCCGGATCACGTGGAACGGATCCATGATCGGGACCGCGTCGGGCAGCTCCTCCGCGGCGGCGGTCTTGAACCCGGTGAACCCGTCCATCGCGACGACCTCGATCCCGTCCTGCCACGGCTTCGGGCGTTCGGCCAGCCACTGCTTGAACACGGCCTTCGAGCGGCCCTCAACCATGTCCAGCAGCCGGGATGGGCCGGTGCCTTCACGCACCGGGGTGAGGTCGATGATCACGGTCACGTACTTGTCGCCGTGGCGTGTGTGACGCCAGACGTGCTCGTCGACACCGATCGTGGTCACGTTGTCGAACC
>CAYLMS010000067.1:0-7507 GCA_964384455.1 uncultured Microbacterium sp.
CGACCCGGTGCGCACCGGCACCACCTCCGCGCCGAGCAGGCGCATGCGCGCCACATTCAGCGCCTGGCGCTCGGTGTCGACCTCGCCCATGTAGATCGTGCAGTCGAAGCCGAACAGCGCCGCCGCGGTCGCGGTGGCGACGCCGTGCTGGCCGGCACCGGTCTCGGCGATCACGCGCGTCTTGCCCAGCCGTCGGGTGAGCAGTGCCTGGCCGAGCACGTTGTTGATCTTGTGCGAGCCGGTGTGGTTGAGGTCTTCGCGCTTGAGGAACACTCGCGCCCCACCGGCGTGCTCGGCGAAGCGCGGCACCTCGGTGAGCGCGGTGGGCCGGCCGGCGTAGTCGGCGAGCAGCGTGCGCAGCTCGGCCAGGAATGCCGGATCGGTCATCGCCTGCTCGTACACAGCGGTGAGTTCGTCGATCGCCGCGATCAGCGACTCCGGCATGTACCGCCCGCCGAACTCGCCGAAGAACGGCCCGCGCGCCTCCCGCAGCCCCATCACGCCACCTCGAGGTAGGCCCGCAGCGTCGCCACCGGATCGCCGGTGACCAGCGCCTCGCCGATGAGCACGGCATCCGCACCGGCCTGCCGGTAGTGGGCGACGTCGGCCGGGCTCAGCACGGCCGACTCGGCCACCTTCACCACGCCCGCGGGGATGCGCTCGACGAGTCGGCCGAACAGGTCGCGGTCGAGCTGGAACGTCGACAGGTCGCGGGCGTTGACGCCCACCACGCGCGCGCCGAGGGCCAACGCGCGCTCCAGCTCGTCGGCGGAATGCGTCTCGACCAGAGGGGTCATGCCCAGTTGCAGCACCAGGTCGTGCAGCTCGCGCAGCACGGCGTCGTCGAGTGCGGCGACGATCAGCAGCACGAGATCGGCGCCCGCCGCGCGCGCCTCGAGCACCTGGTAGGCGGTGGCGATGAAGTCCTTGCGCAGCACGGGCACCGTCACGGCGGCGCGCACCGCCTCAAGATCGGCGAGGCTGCCCTTGAACCGGCGTTGCTCGGTGAGCACGCTGATCGCAGAGGCACCGCCCTGCTCGTAGAGCCGCGCCTGGGCGGCAGGGTCGGGGATGGCGGCCAGGTCACCGCGCGAGGGGCTGGCGCGCTTCACCTCGGCGATGATGCGCACCCGCTCGGCGGGCGCGAGCGCCGCCAGCGCGTCGATCGCAGCGGGCCGGCCGAGCGCCGTGCGCTCCACGACGGCCAGCGGCCGCACGGCCTCGCGTGCCTCGGCATCCTGCACCGCGCCGGCCGTGAGGTCGGCGAGCACGTCAGTGCCCCTTGGGCTGGAACTTCGGTCCGTGCACGCCGTAGCCGGCCTTGGACAGCACGAACCCCACGATCGCGCCGACCAGGATCACGGCCGCGCATGCCCACACCAGCCAGACGACCTCGAGGAAGAACGCGACGGTGCCGACCAGCATGCCGAAGATCATGATGATCACCGCGGTCCAGGCGGCCGGCGAGTGTCCGTGGCCGGGGTCGGCGATGGGGTTGCTCATGGGTCTCCTCCAAGGACGGGTGGGCACGGCCAGTCTAGTGGCGACGGCGTTGCGCCGTGGTCAGGCGCGACCGGTGGGGTCGTCGCCGCGCGACAATTCGTCCCACGAGTCGACGGCGTCGAGCGGGCCGGTGGCCGCCGGCGCCGGGGTGCGGGCGGCCGCGCCGTAACGACGCCCGGCGGTGCGCCACGTGCGTGCGGTGACCACGGCGAACACGGCCGCCGCGCACAGCAGCACCGCCCCCGCCAGCGACAGCCAGGGCCAGGCGGTGAGGCCGATATCGGCGACCAGGGCGGCGATGGCGTCGTGGCCGGTGATACCCGTCGTCGCGGTGACGGCGGCTGCGACGGCCGACACCGGACGAGTCAGCACCACCTGCGCCACGAGCACGCCGAGCACGACGCCGAACAGCAGTGCGAGCACCGCCAGGACATGCCGCAGCACCGGTCCGACGATCGCCAGCACGGCGCCGAGGGCGAGAGCTGCGAGGCTGAGCGGCGCGAGCACGGGCACAGCGCCGGCGCCGGACACGGTCAGCGCTGTGCCACCGGCGGTGAGTGCGACCTGCAGCCACGTCTGGGTCGCGCTGAGCACTCCGATGCCCCCGGCTAGCAGGATGCCGCACACGGCCACAGTGCGCCGGCTCATGCCGCGCCATCCTGGTCTGTGACGGGGTGCAGATCGCGGGTGTCGAAGCAGCTGCGGGTGCCGGTGTGACACGCGGGGCCGAGCTGCTCGACCTGGATCAGCAGGGCGTCGCCGTCGCAGTCGAGCCTGGCCCCGCGCACCCGCTGCACGTGGCCTGAGGTGTCGCCCTTGCGCCAGTATTCGCGGCGCGAGCGCGACCAGAAGGTGACTCGGCCCGTCGTGAGGGTGCGGCGCAGGGCCTCGGCATCCATCCAACCGAGCATGAGCACCTCGCCGGTGTCATGCTGCTGGATGATCGCGGGGGCCAGGCCCCGTTCGTCGAACGCGACGCGGTCGATGCGCTGTTGCACGCTCTCGCTCATGACCTCACCTCGATGCCGTCGGCGGTCAGGGCCGCTTTCACCTCGGCCACCGTGAGCGCGCCGGTGTGGAAGACCGAGGCGGCGAGCACCGCGTCGGCGCCGGCGTGCACTGCCGGCGCGAAGTCGGCCGCTGCGCCGGCACCGCCCGACGCGATCACCGGAACGCTCGCCACCTCGCGCATCAGCGCAATCAGCTCGAGGTCGAAGCCGCGCTGGGTGCCGTCGGCGTCGATGGAGTTCACCAGCAGCTCCCCCGCACCGCGCTCGATGGCCTCGCGCGCCCACGCGAGCGCGTCGATGCGGGTCTCGGTGCGACCGCCGTGGGTGGTCACCACGAAGCCTGACGGGATCAGCGCGCGCAGCTCGGCGGATGCCGTCTGCCCGAGCCGCTTCACGTCGAGCGAGAGTACGAGCACCTGTGCGCCGAACCGGTCGGCGACCTCATCGATGAGGTCGGGTCGCGCGATCGCCGCCGAATTGACCCCTGCCTTGTCGGCACCGACGGACAGCAGTCGTGCCACATCGTCGCCGCCGCGCACTCCCCCGCCGACGGTGAGCGGGATGAACACCTGCTCGGCGGTGCGCCGCACGATGTCGTAGGTGGTGGCGCGGTTCTCGACGGTCGCGCCGACGTCGAGGAACGTGAGCTCGTCGGCGCCCTGCGCGTAGTAGCGCGCGGCGAGTTCGACCGGATCGCCCACCTCTCGCAGTCCCTCGAAGTTGACGCCCTTCACCACCCGTCCGGCGGACACGTCGAGGCACGGGATGACACGGCAGACCAGGGCCATCTCAGAGCCGCGCGTTGTGGATCGGGGTGACCAGGATCGCGCGCGCACCGATCGCATACAGCGCATCCATCACCTGATTGACCGTGCGCTTGGCGCTCATCACCCGCACGGCGACCCAGTCGGCGTCGCGCAGCGGCGACACAGTGGGCGATTCGATGCCGGGCGCGATGGCGACGGCCTGATCGACCAGGTGGGCGGGCAGGTCGTAGTCGATCAGCACGTAGCGCCTGGCCACCATCACGCCGTGCAGCCGGCGGCGCAGCGTGTCGGTGCCTGCTGCTTCGGTCGGGGCGCCGATCAGTACGGCCTCCGACTCCAGCAGCACGGGGCCGAACACCTCGAGCCCGGCCTGGCGCAGGGTGGTGCCGGTGGAGACGACGTCGGCGATCGCGTCGGCGACGCCCAGCCGGATGGCCGACTCGACGGCCCCGTCGAGCGGTACCAGGTCGACGGCGATGCCGTGGGCGTCGAGATAGGCGTCGACCAGCCCCGGGTAGGCGGTCGCCACGCGCACCCCGTGCAGCTGGCTCAGCTCGTCGTAGCGGCCGGGCGGACCCGCGAAGCGGAACGTCGAGTCGCCGAAGCCGAGTGCGTCGAGCTCGCGCGCCCCCGGCATGCGGGCATCGAGCAATAGGTCGCGCCCGGTGATGCCGACGTCCAGAGCACCCGAACCCACATAGGTGGCGATGTCCTTGGGACGCAGGTAGAAGAACTCCACGTCGTTGACCGGGTCGATGACATGCAGGTCCTTCGGGTCGCGTCGCCCGGTGTAGCCGGCCTCGGCGAGCATGTCGGCGGCCTCCTCGGCGAGGGAGCCCTTGTTGGGCACGGCGATTCGCAGCATGGCATCTTCCGGTCGGCGTACGGGAACGGCGGGAGCGCGGCTCACAGGTGGCGGTATACGTCCTGCAGACTCAGGCCGCGGGCGATCATCAGCACCTGCACGTGATACAGCAGCTGGGAGATCTCCAGCGCCGCGTCGTCGCTGCTCTCGTGCTCGGCGGCCATCCACACCTCGGCGGCCTCTTCGACGATCTTCTTGCCGATCGCGTGCACCCCGGCGTCGAGTTCCGCGACGGTGCCCGAGCCCTCCGGGCGCGCTGCGGCCTTCGCCTCGAGTTCGGCGAACAGCTCGTCGAATGTCTTCACCCCTGAAGGCTACCTGTCGCAGGCCCGTGCCGATGCGCGCCGGCGGTGCGCCGCAGCCCGGCGATCGCGGCATCCGGATCCGCCGCGCCGAACACGGCCGACCCGGCCACGAACGTGTCGGCACCCGCCTCGGCGGCCTGGCCGATCGTCGCCTCGGAGATGCCGCCGTCGACCTGCAGCCACACCTCGGACCCGCGGCGACGTGCCTCGTCAGCCAGCCGGCGCAGCTTGGGCATGGTCTCGGGCATGAAGCCCTGCCCGCCGAAACCGGGTTCCACGGTCATCACGAGGATCTGGTCGAAGTCGTCGAGCATGTCGAACAGGCCCTCGACCGCAGTCGCGGGCTTCACGGCGACACCCGCCCGGGCACCGAGGTCGCGCAGCCGGCGGGCGAGCCAGACCGGCTCTGACGCCGCCTCCAGATGGAAGGTGACGGATGCCGCCCCGAGTTCGGCGTAGCCGGGTGCCCAGCGGTCGGGGTCGGCGATCATCAGGTGCACGTCGAGCGGTATCGGGCTGGTCTGCTGGATGCGCTGCACCATCTGCGGCCCGAACGTGAGATTGGGCACGAAATGGTTGTCCATCACGTCGACGTGCACGAAGTCGGCGCCGGCGATGCGAGCCAGCTCCGACTGCAT
Source organism: uncultured Microbacterium sp. (assembly GCA_964384455.1). Classification (GTDB taxonomy): domain Bacteria; phylum Actinomycetota; class Actinomycetes; order Actinomycetales; family Microbacteriaceae; genus Microbacterium. The sequence continues at coordinate 5,089 of CAYLMS010000067.1, forward strand.
GTTGGCGAAGTCGGCGGCGAGGATGCTGGGGTTGATCCGAGGCGTAGGCACCCCTCGATTATCCCGGTGCGGCCTCGGTGCGGCGCAGCAGCCAGATCGACATCGCGTCGGTGCCGTGCCGGTGCGGCCACAGCTGCGCGCGACCCGAGCCGTCGGCGGGTGCAGGCAGGTCGAGCGGGCGGCGGGAGAACTGCTGCAGCACCGCCCGCGCGTCGAGCTCGACGACTGCCTCGCCCCACACGCGCCGGGTGCCGGCGACCACCGCGGCGGTCTCGGCAACGTGCGGCGAGCACGTCACGTAGGCCACGATGCCGCCAGGGCGCAGCCCGCGCAGGGCGGCATCAAGCAGCTCAGCCTGCAGCGCGGCCAGCGCAGGCACATCGGCTGGCTGCTTGCGCCAGCGCGCCTCGGGGCGTCGGCGCAGCGCGCCGAGCCCGGTGCACGGGGCGTCGACCAGGATGCGGTCGTAGCCGCCGTCGCCGGCGCGCACCCGGCCGTCGTCCTCGCTGACCGGCACCTCGAGCGGCACGCCCGCCACCGATGCGCGCACGAGGCCAGCGCGCGTGGGCGTCGGCTCGTTGGCCTCCAGGTGTGCGCCCACGGTCAGCGCAGCGGCCGCCAGCACCGCCGTCTTGCCGCCCGGCCCCGCGCACAGGTCGAGCCATCGCTCCCCCGGCACCGGCTCCACCGCGTGCACCAGCGTCAGCGCCGCGAGCTGGGAGCCTTCGTCCTGCACCCGGATGCGGCCGCCCGCCGCCGCGATGACCGGCTCGGGTGTGCCGCCTGGGAGCACGAAGCCCAGCGGCGAGTGCGCCGTGCGGGTGGTGCCCGCCGGGATGTCGGCCAGCCCCGGCAGTGCCGCCATGACCACGGCAGGCGCCCGGTTGTCGGCCTCCAGCAGTGCGACCAGTTCGTCGGCACGCCCTTCGGCCGCGAGCGCCCGGCGGAAGGCGCGGATCACCCACACAGGGTGCGCGTGGCGCAGCGCGAGCCGTTCGTCGTCGGAACGGGCGGACAGCTCCAGCAGCGCCATCCAGTCGCCCGGCGTGTCGCGCGACACGCGGCGCAGCACCGCGTTGGCGAATCCCGCGGCGGGCTGCCCTGCGGCGGCGCGGACGAGGCTGACCGCCTCGTCGACCGCAGCGTGCGAGGCGACCCGGGTGGACAGCAGCTGGTGCACGCCCAGGCGCAGCGCGTCGAGCACGGCGGGATCGATCGCGGCGATCGGGCGCTCGGCGGCGACGGCGATGATCGCGTCGTAGGTGCCCTGCCTGCGCAGCGTGCCGTAGGTGAGCTCGGTGGCCAGCGCCGCGTCGGCGCCGCCGAGTCCGGCGCGTGCGATGGCCTGCGGCAGCAGCAGATTCGCGTAGGCCTCGACCTCGTGCACCGCGCGCACCGTGTCGTAGGCGACCTGCCGCGCAGGCTGGATGCGGCTCATGTGTCCGCCCGCATCGCATCGGTGCGCAGGCCGCGCCACCAGTCGACCGCCGCCATCGCGGGCTTGCCGGCCGGTTGCACGGTGACGAGCCCGACCGGTGCGGTGGCCGTGCCCACGAGCAGCTCCCGGCCGTGCGGCGCGATCACCCCCGGCGCCAGTTCGGTGTCCCAGCCGCCCTGCTGTGCGGTGAGGATCTTCAGCCGGGCGCCTTCGATGGTGGTGAAGGCGCCGGGCTCGGGAGTCACGCCGCGGATGCGTGCCAGCACAGCGGTCGCCGGCTCGTTCCAGCGCACCCTGGCGTCGTCGAGGCTGAGCTTCGGCGCGAAGGTCGGCGCGCCCGACTGCGGGCGCGCCACCGCCGATCCCGTTTCGATCGCGCCGACCACCTCGCGCAGCAGGTGCGCGCCGCGGTGCGCCAGCGCGTCGAGCACGTCCCCGGCCGTCGCTGCGGGCGGCACCCGATAGTCGAGCTCGCCGAGCAGATCGCCGGCGTCGAGTTCGGCGACCAGGCGGAACACGCTGGCGCCGGTGACCTCGTCGCCGGCGATCAGCGCATGCTGCACGGGGGCGGCGCCGCGCCAGTGCGGCAGTCGCGAGAAGTGCAGGTTGATCCAGCCGTGCTCGGGCGCCGACAGCAGCGGTTCGCGCACCAGAGCGCCGTAGGCGACCACGACACCCAGCTGCGGCGCCACGGCACCGATCGCGGCCGCAGCCGGCTCGTCGAGCCGTGCCGTCTTGCACACGGGGATGCCGCGAACCTCGGCCGCCTGCGCGACCGCTGACGGGGTGAGCACGCGGCGCCGGCCCTGCAGCGCATCGGGCCGGGTGACCACGAGTGCGAGGTCATGGCCGGCGTCGGCGAGCGCCGCGAGCGAAGGCACCGCCGCGGCGGGAGTGCCGGCGAACACGAGCCGCATGGCGTCTCCTCACAGCTGGGGGTCGGCGACGTCGAGCCGCACTCTGAGTGTATTGCGCGTGGCT
>CAYLMS010000068.1:0-7491 GCA_964384455.1 uncultured Microbacterium sp.
CGGCGAGGTGTTCGGCTTCGGCATCAGCGAGGCGGGCAACGACCTCGTGCTGTTCGGCAGCGACACGGATGCCGCCCCGCTGCCCGGCGGCGGCTACGCGTTCACCGGCACCAAGATCTTCACCTCGCTCGCCCCGGTGTGGACGCAGCTGGGGCTGCACGGGCTGGACACCACCTCGGCCGACGCCCCCAAGCTGGTCTACGCGTTCGTGCCGCGCAGCGAGGCGGTCGTCACGCGCGACGACTGGGACACGCTCGGCATGCGCGGCACGCAGAGCCGCACCACCGAGCTGCACGGCGCGATCGCCCCGGCCGACCGCGTGGTGCGCCGGATCGATCCGGGCCCGAACCCCGATCCGATCGTGTTCGGCATCTTCGCGGTGTTCGAGCTGCTGCTGGCCTCGGTGTACACGGGCATCGCCCGCAGAGCCCTCGACGTGGCGATCGCGACCGCGCGCGAGCGCACCTCGAAGCGCACCGGACGCCCGTATGCGGAGGATGCCGACATCCGCTGGCGCATCGCCGACATGGCGCTCGACTACGACGCACTGCCGCCGCAGCTGGCGGTGCTGTGCCGCGACGTCGACGAGCAGGCCGACCATGGGCCGCTGTGGTTCGCACGGCTGGCGGGTGTGAAGCATCGCGCCGTGACCATGGCCAAGCGGGTCGTCGACGACGCGATGCTCGTCGCGGGCGGGTCGTCGTACTTCACCCGCAGCGAGCTGAGCCGGCTGTACCGCGACGTGCTGGCGGGCGTGTTCCACCCGTCCGACCCGGAATCGGCGCACTCCACCGTGGCGAACGCGTGGCTCGGCCCGGTGCCCGACGCCCGGTAGCGCTGCGCGCGGCGCGCGCGTTCAGGAGCGCGACTCGAAGTCGAACGCCCGCAGCAGTTCGGCCACGGCCTGCTCGCGCTCGTCGCCGCCGTGCTGGAACATGTGCGACACGTGCGTGCGCAGGTGGTTCTCGAGCAGCAGCTTGTTGAGCGAGTCGAGCGCCTTCTGGATCGCCCTGGACTGACCGATGATGTCCATGCAGTAGTCCTCGTTCTCGATCATCTTCGCCAGCCCCCGAACCTGCCCTTCCAGGATCGCGGTGCGGTGCAGGGCACGCTTGCGGATGTCGTCGATCATCGACACAGGCTACCGCCGTGCGAGGATGACGCCATGGCGCGCACTCCGACCGCCCTGCTCAGCCCGGCCGATCGCGAACGGTTGCGCGCGCTGCGAGTGATGAAGGGCATCGCCCTCGGCGCGCTGCTGGCGCTCGCGGTCGTCTTCGTGGCGGCCTTCCTGCTGCAGGAGCGCGTGCCCGCACTGGCGTACGTGCGCGCCGCGGCCGAGGGCGGCATGGTCGGCGCCCTGGCCGACTGGTTCGCCGTCACCGCGCTGTTCCGGCGGCCGCTCGGCCTGCCGATCCCGCACACGGCGATCATCCCGAACCGCAAGGACGAGATCGGGGCCACCCTCGGCGCATTCATCGAGACGGAGTTCCTGCACGCCGGAGCCGTGCGCGCCAAGCTCGAGTCGGCGCAGGTGTCGGCCAGGCTCGGCGGGTGGCTGGCCCGGCCCCACCACGCGCAGCGCGTGGTGGAGGAGGCGGCCACCCTTGCCACCGCAGTGCTCGGTGCACTCAGCGACGACGACGTGCAGGAGGTGATCGCCCAGCTGGCCAGGGAGCACCTGCTCGAACCCGACTGGGGGCCGCCCGCGGGCGTGTGGCTGGGGCGGGTGATCGACGCGGGCGCGCACCACGGCGCCGTGGATCTCGCGGCCGACACCATCAGCACGTGGCTGCAGCACAACCGGGCCGCGTTCGAGGGGTTGATCTCGCGCCGGCTGCCCGCGTGGGTGCCTTCGGTGGCGCACCGGTTCGTCGACGACACCGCCCACCGCGAGGCGGTGCGGTTCGTCGATGCAGTGCGCGCCGACCCGCGGCATCCTGCCCGGCTGGCTCTCGACGGCTACCTCACCCGGCTCGCCGCGAGCCTGCAGCACGATCCGGCGACGATCGGGCGTCTCGAGGACGCCAAGCGCGCCGTGTTCGACAATCCGCGCGTGCGCGAGCTCGCCGCCCAGGCGTGGGATGCGGTGAAGACGGGGCTGCTGGCCGCGCTCGCCGATCCCGCCAGCACGCTGCGGCTGCGCGCGGCCGACGCGGTGCGCGACCTTGCCGGCAGGCTGCAGACGGATGCGGCGCTGCGCGCCCGCGTGGACGGGTGGGTGGCCTCCTCCGCCGCCTACGTGGTGGAGCGGTATCGGCACGACATCGCGGGCATCGTCACCGACACGGTGGCGCGCTGGGCTCCGCACGAGACGTCGCAGGAGCTCGAGCTGATGGTCGGGCGCGACGTGCAGTACATCCGGGTGAACGGCACGATCGTCGGCTCCATCGCGGGGCTGGCGATCTACACGCTCGCGCAGCTGCTGCTGCGCGCGAGCGCCTAGCCTGGAGCCATGGACGACGTGCTGCTGTTCTCGTACGGCACGCTGCGGCTGCCGCAGGTGCAGCTCGACACGTTCGGGCGACTGATCGAGGGCGAGCAGGATGTGCTCACCGGCTACACCGTCGACTACATCGACATCGTCGACCCGCACGTGCTGGCGCTCAGCGACCGGGCGCAGCATCCGATCCTGCGGCACACCGGCAGGTCGCGCGACAAGGTGATCGGCACCGTGCTGCACCTGCGGCAGCACGAGCTCGATGCCGCCGACGAGTACGAGGTGGCCGACTACCGCCGGCTGGCCGTGACGCTGGCCAGCGGCCGCCGGGCCTGGGTGTACGTCGAGCACTGACGCGCGAGTTGCGCTGAGCGGGTGCGCCGGTCGGCGGGCTGCGGGTTGCTGCGGAGCTGACCGGGTTGCGGCCCCGAGGTTGGATCGGGGGGCCTCGGGGCCGCACCCCGCTCCCGGCGCGGAGCGCGGGAGCCTGCCGCGACGTCGATGCCTGGTGGTGGGGGTGACGGCATGTTCGAGCGGCGAGCGCATGGCCGCGGTCCCCAGATCGCGGCCTAGGACATGTGTACCCGATGCGAGGCTGCACGTCCACTCACACGCCGATAGATCGGTCGTGTCGCGTTGCCGCGGTAGCGTGAGGGCATGCTCAGGCTCGTGCTGGTGCGGCATGCCAAGTCGGACTGGGGCGCACCGCTGCTCGACGATCACGACCGCCCGCTGAATCGGCGGGGGCTGCGGGATGCCCCGGCGGCGGCGGCGCGGCTGGCCGCGACCGGGTTGCGACCCGACGCGATCCTTTCCAGCACGGCGCTGCGCGCCCGCTCCACCGCAGACGCCTTCGGCGCCGCGCTCGGCGTCGCCGTGACCACGGATGCCGCGCTCTACGGCGCGTCGCCTGCCGCCCTGCTGCGCGCGGCGGTCGACGCTGACGTGTCCGCCGTGCTGCTGGTGGCGCACGATCCTGGCATGAGCCTGCTCGCCGAGCGGCTGTCCGACGGGCGGATCGACCGCATGCCGACGTGCGCGGTGGCGACGTTCGAGTGGGACCAGGATGACTGGGCCGTGGCGACTGCGCTGCCCGCCGACCGCATCGCGTTCGACGCGCCAGGCGGCGCCTGAGCGCGGGGCGCGCCGCCTACAGCCGCACGCCGCTTTTGAGCACCTCGTGCACGAGCGGCACGCCGGGGCGGTAGGCGAGATGCGTGCGGCTGGGCGCGTCGAGCACCACCAGGTCGGCGCGCGCGCCCGGGGCCAGCACCCCCACGTCGTCACGGCGCAGCGCCTTCGCGCCGCCCGCCGTGGCGGCCCAGACGGCCTCGTCGGGTGTCATCCGCATCTCGCGCACGGCGAGGGCGATCACGAACGGCATCGAGCTCGTGAAGCACGAGCCAGGGTTGCAGTCGCTGGCCAGCGCCACGGTCACCCCGGCGTCGATGAGCCGGCGTGCATCGGGATACGGGTGCCGCGTCGAGAACTCCACGCCGGGCAGCAGAGTCGCCACCGTCGCCGAACCGGCGAGGGCCTGCACGTCGTCGTCGGAGAGGTACGTGCAGTGGTCGACGGAGGCCGCGCCCAGCTCGACCGCGAGCCGCACCCCCTCCCCTTCGCCGAGCTGGTTGCCGTGCACGCGCGGCGCGAGCCCGCGGGCGACACCGGCGGCCAGGATGCGGCGGGCCTCCGCCGGCGTGAACGCCCCGGTCTCGCAGAACACGTCGATCCAGCGACTGTGCGGTGCGCACTCGTCGAGCATCGCCCCGCACACGAGGTCGACGTACTCGTCGCGCCGGTCGGCGAACTCGGCGGGCACGACGTGCGCGCCGAGGAAGGTCACCTCGGCGGTGACCTCGGCGGCCAGGCGCGCCGCGCGCGCCTCGTCGTGCACGGTGAGGCCGTAGCCGGTCTTCACCTCGAACGTCGTGGTGCCCTGGCCGTGCAGCTCCGCCACGAAGCCGGCGAGGCGGCGGCGCAGCTCGTCGTCGCTCGCGGCCCGCGTGGCGGCGACAGTCGTGCGTATGCCCCCCGCGGCATAGGGCTGCCCTGCCATCCGGGCGGCGAACTCCGCCGCCCGGTCGCCCGCGAACACCAGGTGGGTGTGGCTGTCGACGAATCCGGGGATCACCGCACGTCCGCCCGCGTCGACCACCTCGTCGAGGCCGGATGCCGGCGCGTCGGCGGCCGCGCCGACCCAGGCGATGCGGCCGCCCTCGATCAACACCGCGGCGTCGCGCAGCGTGCCGCACGGGTCGGCGCCGCCGGCGATGTTCGTGGTCAGCTCGCCGATACCGGTGACGAGGGTGGCGGCCATGTGGTGCTCCTTGGTCAGGCGGGGCGGGTGAGGGTGCCGGCGACGATCGTCGCGGTGACATCCGCCGATCTCGCCACGAGCGGAAGCTGCAGCAGGTCGGCGCCCGCCGTGCGTGCGGTGGCGGGATCGAGCTCGACGGCATCGAACGGGTCGCCGACGGCGAAGCCGACGGCATCCGCACCGGCCGCCCGCCCCGGCAGACCCAGCGCGCGCCGCCCACCGGCCGCACCCGCGTGCCACAGCTCGTGCATGTCGAACACTCCGCGTCGCCGCGCGCGCAGCCGCTGGTCGAGTTCGAGCCGGGCGAGTTCCTCCCACGGGTCGATCACCGCGTGCTGGTCGGAGCCGATCGCCAGCACCGCTCCCGCGTCGCGCAGCTCTGGCGCCGGACCGATGCCGTCGCCGAGATCGGCCTCGGTGGTCGGGCACATCACGATGCCGACCGCGGCCTCGCCGAGCAGGGCGATGTCGCCGTCGCTCAGGTGCGTGGCGTGCACGGCCGCCAGCGTGGGGCGCAGCAGTCCGTGTTTTGCGAGCAGCCCAGTGGGAGTGAGGCCGTGCGCCGCAATGCAGTCGTCGTTCTCGGCCGGCTGCTCCGACAGGTGCACGTGCAGCGGCACGTCGGCCGGAAGCTCGCGCCCCACCACGGCCAGGTCGGCAGGCGACGCCGCCCGCACCGAGTGCACCGCGGCGCCGAGGGTCACGAGACCGCGCAGCCGAGGGTCGGCGGCGAGAGCGGCCCGCAGGCCGTGCCAGCGCTCCAGCCACGCGTGCACGTCGCGGTCGCCGAACCGTAGCTGCCGCTCGTCGAGCGGTCTGCCGATGCCGCCGCGCAGATAGCACGTGTCGAGCAGCACGAGCCGGATGCCGGCGGTCACGGCGGCCTCGGCGAGCGCCAGTTCCATGGCGTGGCCCTCGTACGGGGCGCCGCCCGGCAGGTGGTGCACGTAGTGGAACTCGCCGACGGCCGTGTAGCCGGCATCCCGCATTTCGGTGAACACGCTCTCGGCGAGCTGCCGGTACGACTCGGGGGTGAGCGTGCCGGCGAGCGCGTACATCGTCTCGCGCCAGCGCCAGAAGTCGCCGCCGTCGGCGTGCGTGCGCCCGCGCAGCCCGCGATGGAAGGCGTGCGAGTGCGCGTTCACGAAGCCGGGCACGACGGTGCGAAGCGTCGTGTCGCCCGGCTCGGACGGCACCCCGACGGCGATCGAGGCGATCGCGCCGTGCGCGTGGGTGATGCGCACGTCGTCGGCGAAGCATCCGGCCACCAGCGCCCGCGCGCAGTGCACCGCGCCCACCGCGACGCTCACGATGCCTGGGCCAGGTCGGCGAGCACCTCGGCCAGTGCCTGCGCCCCGCGTTCGCAGTCCTCGTCGCGCGCGTGCTCGCCCGGCGCGTGCGAGACGCCGGTGGGGTTGCGCACGAAGATCATGGCGGTCGGCAGCACGGCCGCGAGGATGCCGGCATCGTGGCCGGCACCGGTGGGGATGGCCGGCACGCCGCCGAGGGTCGCGGCGATCCGGTCGGTGAGCGCGGCGTCGAAGTCGACCCGGGCGGTGAACGACTCCTCGGTCACCTCGAGCGCGCAGCCCTCGGCGGCCACGGCCTCGCGCACGCTCGCGAGGGTGCGCTCCAGTTGGTCGCGCACGGCGTGGTCGGTGTCGGCGCGCAGGTCGAGCCACGCCTCCACGCGTGACGCGATCACGTTGCTGCCGTTGGGCGACACCGCGATGCGGCCGATGGTGGCGCGGGCGGGCGGCATGGCCAGCGCGACCTCTCGGGCGGCCAGCGCCGCCGCGGCCAGCGCGACCACGGGGTCGTGGCGGCGGTCCATCGTGGTGGTGCCGGCGTGGTTGCCCTCGCCGGTGATCGTCAGCCGCCAGCGCCCGTGCGGGATGATCGCAGAGCCCACGCACACCGCCAGAGCGCGGTCCTCGAGGTCGCGCCCCTGCTCCACGTGCAGCTCGACGAACGCGGCGAGCCGGGCCAGCCGCTCCGCATCGGCGCCCGCGTGCGACGGATCGCGGCCGCTGTCGCGCCACGCCTGCGCCATCGTCGTGCCCGCGGCATCGGTGCGCGCCAGCGCAGCGACCGGCGACACGGCGCCCGTCAGCAGCCGGGTGCCCAGGCAGGGAAGCCCGAACCGCGAGCCCTCCTCCTCGGCGAACGCGCACACGACGATGGGCCGGCCGGGGCGGATTCCGTCGGCCTGCAGCAGCGCGATCGCCTCGAACGCGCTGGCCACCCCGAGCGGACCGTCGTAGGCGCCGCCGCCGGGCACCGAGTCGAGGTGACTGCCGGTGGCGATGGCGCCGGCACCCGGCGCACCCCACCACGCCCACCGATTGGTGTCGCCATCCTCTTCGACCCGCAGGTCGAGCGCGCGCGCGGTGCGCCGGCACCAGTCGCGCAGCCGCGCGTCGGTGGCGTCGAACAGGTGGCGCGAGTAGCCGCCGCGCACCGGGTCGCGGCCGATGTCGGCGAGCTCGGCGAGCCGGGCCGCCACCGTCATCTCAGCCCTCCGCCAGCATCGGCACCTGCAGGCCGCGCTCGCGCGCGACCTCCACCGCCCGGTCGTAGCCGGCATCCACGTGACGCATCACGCCCGTGCCCGGATCGTTGACCAGCACCCGCGCCAGCTTCTCGGCGGCCAGCGCCGAGCCGTCGGCGACGGTCACCTGGCCGGCGTGGATCGAGCGGCCGATGCCGACGCCGCCGCCGTGGTGGATCG
>CAYLMS010000069.1:0-7466 GCA_964384455.1 uncultured Microbacterium sp.
CGATCGTGCCCCCGGCGGCGACCAGCCACGGCCACAGCACGCGCGGCGGGTGCGGCGCGACGGCCACGTCGCCGTCCTCGTCGCGCACGAGCGTGGTCAGCGCCACCGGGTCGGCGCCTGCGCGGCGTGCGGGCTGCGCCACGGCGCTGCGCACCGCTCCCCGCAGCGCTGCGTCGGCGAAGTCGACCGCCGGAGGCTGCCACTGCTCGGCAGCCACCTCGACCGGCGTGGGGGCCATGCCGTGCCGTGCCTGCACGTCGCGCAGCGCCTCGGCGAACGCGAGCGCGCTCGCAGGGCGATCGCGCGGCTCGCGGCTCATGGCCCGAGCCAGCACGGCCTGCAGCTCGTCGGACACATCGGGGCGCGACATCCGCGGGTAGCTCGCGCGCAGGATGCGGCGGCGCAGGTGGTCGCGGGTGTTCTGGCCGCGTTCGGTCCGCTCGAACGGACTGCGCCCGGCCAGCAGCGAGTAGACCGTGGCACCGAGTCCCCACACCTCGCTGGCCACGGTGCCCGTGGTCTGCTCGGCGACGATCTCGGGAGCGCTCCACGGCACCGACATCGCCATCATCCCCGAACCCGCCCCGCGCGCCAGCGACGACGAGATGCCGAAGTCGGCGAGCACCGGTGCGCCGAAGCTCGTGATCAGGATGTTGCTCGGCTTGACGTCGCGGTGCACCAGCCCGGCACGGTGCGCCGACTCCAGTGCGCTGGCCATCTTCACCCCGACCGCGAGCACTTCGGGGACGGGGATGCGCTCGACCCGGAATCTCGGCGACAGCGAACCAGGGCAGTACTCCATCACGATGTACGGCCGCCCGTCGGCCGAGATCCCGGCCTGGTACACGGTGACGATCGACGGATGCGCGGAGAGCCTGGCCAGCACGTCGGCCTCGGCGTTGAACATGCGCCGCAGCTCGGCGTCACGCACATCGCCTGGGAGCACTTTCACCGCTACCTCGCGCCGGGGCATGTCCTGCTCATAGAGGAACACGTCGGCGAAGCCGCCGGAGCCCAGCGGGCGGATGTAGCTCAACCCGGGCAGCACAGGAGCAGCCGATGGCAGGCGCTGGGCCACGGATCCCCCCGTCTCGCGCGCCCGACTCGCCCCTCCCGGCAGGCGCGACTGATCCGCGAAGGTCCCCCGGGCCATGCTAACAAAGCGCTGATCGGGCGCCACTGGGTCGGCGCTGTTCGGGTGCCGCGAGCTCCTGCCCACCGAACATCCGATCAGCTCTCGGCGCCGGGCAGCTCGGGATGGTGTGGGACGACGCATCAGTCGATCCTGAACGATCAACCCTCGGTGGTGCACCGACATCCGTGGCGTCGGTCTGTCCGCACCGCGCGTGCGGCGGTGGCACGCTAGACCTCGGCGCGCCTTTCGAGACCTGTCGCGAACGACCGCAGCGCGGGAAGCGCGGCGGTGATGGCGGCGCGCTGCTCCTGGGGCAGGTCGTCGAGGGCCTCTTCCACGCGACGCTCGTTGGCGCGCTGCCAGGCGGCGTGGCGCTCATGCCCAGCCGCGGTCAGTGTCAAGACGACGGCGCGGCGGTCATCCGGCCGTCCCCGTCGGTCCAGCAAGCCCTCGGAGACCATCTGCTGCACGAGGTTGCTCACGGTGTTGCGCGCGAGGCGCTGACGCTCGGCGAGTTCGCTGACGCCGAGCCCGGGCTCATCGGTGAGCCTTTGCAGCAATTCGACCTGCGCCATGGGCAATGATTCCCAGGGGAGCTCGGCGCGGACGCTGGCGCGAAGACTGCGGCGCAACCTGGTGATGAGGTCGGTCAGCGCCCAGGCGTCGCCTGTCTCAGGATCCGTACCCGCCATATCGACAGTGTAGTCGAAACGCCCAATGCTAGACTGGTTCTGTGACAGAACAATCTGCGACGAATCTCGCATGATGAAGCGTCTCCTCTACGAAGCGCCGCGTCCCGCGGCGGTGCGCGATTCGCCGAGGGCGCCGTGGCTGATCGTCGGGACCGTATGCGTCGGCGCATTCATGGGGCAGTTGGATGCGAGCATCGTCACCGTCGCGATCCCCGCGATGCGTGCCGACCTGGGCGCTTCCATCGACGAGGTCGAGTGGGTTGCGCTGGTCTATCTTCTGGTGCTCGTAGGGACGATCGGCGCGCTCGGGCGGATCTCGGACATGTTCGGCCGCAAACTCTTCTACACGTACGGATTCGTGCTGTTCACGCTGTCGTCGTTGGCCTGCGGCCTCTCGCCCACGATCGGATGGCTGCTGGCATCCCGCGTGCTCCAGGCGATCGGCGCCGCGATGCTCCAGGCCAACAGTGTCGCACTGATCCGCACCAACATGCCCTCGCGGAGCCTGGGGCGTGCGATCGGGATCCAGGGCGCGGCACAGGCGATCGGCCTCGCCCTCGGCCCCACGGTCGGCGGTCTGCTCGTCGGTCTCGGCGGGTGGCGCTGGGTGTTCTTCGTGAACATCCCCGCGGGCATCATCGGAGTCGCCTCGGCCTGGTTCCTTCTCCCGCGCACGCGCGTCACAGCCCCCCGAGCCTCCCTCGACTGGCGTGGCCTGATCACGCTCATGCCCGGCATCGCACTGCTGCTGTGGACGTTGAGCTCGGCATCCCGAGGGCAGGCGCTCGCGCCGACGACGCTCGTCGCATTCGGTGTCGGCATCATCCTCATGGCCGTATTCGTCTGGATCGAGCACCGTGTCACCAACCCGCTCGTCGACCTCTCCCTGTTCGCGTCGGCCGCATTCAGTCGCGGCATCCTCACGGGCCTGCTCGGCTACCTCGTGCTGTTCGGCGTGCTGTTCGTGTTCCCCCTGTTCCTCGTGGAGGGCCTCGCCCTCAGCCCGGCGGGGTCGGGGCTCATGCTCACCGTGCTGCCCGCCGCGCTGGGAGTGGTCGCCCCCATCGCGGGGCGGCTCGCCGACAGGTTCGGCCCCGCCCTGCCGACCACGACAGGGATGGCGCTGACGGCGATCGCCCTCGGCCTGACGGCGCTTGTCCCGATGCCCGTGTGGGGGTTGGGTCTGGTGCTCCTCGCCGTCGGGGTCGGGTCGGGGCTGTTCACCCCGGCGAACAACGCGACCGTCGCCGCGGCCGGCCCACCGCACCACGCGGGGATGGTCAGCGCCGTGTTGAACATGACCCGCGGACTGGGCACGTCTCTCGGCGTCGCCGTGGCGGCCGCCACCTACACCCTCGGCGGGGCTGCAGCCGGCTCGGATGCGAGCGGGTCAGGATTCCATGTCACCGTCACCGTGCTCGCTGCGATCGCCGGCATAGCCGCAGGAGCATGCGTCCTGCGACTCCCGCGCCGGAAGCAGCGGCAGGCTCGCCTATGACCGCGAGCCTCGTCCTCATCGCACGAATGCCGGTCGGGCCGTGCCGGCAGTCGCCGGTGGTGTCGCCGCGCATGACACGAGGATGATCCCGACAGCGGCGATCGACGCCGCGAGGCGACCGACGAGGTTCCTGGCAGCACCAATCCGCGAGAACCGCGCGGAAAGGCGATCCGCCGGACAGGCGGGCTGCGCGTGCCCGCATGCCGTGGGCCTTTCCCGGCTCGCCGCCGGCGACCACGACAGCATGGTCCCTTCGTGCTCCGGGTCGCGCTCAGCTCTCGGCGCCGGGCAGCTCGGTGGGGTCGAACGGCGCGTCCAGCGCCTCCGACAGTTCGCGCAACAGCTGCTCCACCTGCGGTTCCACGTACTGGGCGAGCGCGGCCTGAACGCGCAGCCGGTGCCGCAGCAGGATGCTGCACACCTCCCGGCCGATCAGGTTCGCGTAGTCGTCGGCGAGAGTCATCTCCTGCCGCAGCGCGACCTTCGCCTCGTCGCCGAGCGGCGGCAGCGCAGGCACGTCGGCGTCAGCGTCGGCGGCCAGCCCCGACAGCGTGAAGAGGAAGGGCTGCCCGGGAGTGGGGTCGGGGTCGAGCGGGAGCCCCTCGAACTCGGGGGCCAGTCCTTCGGCGGGCCGGTAGCTGCGCCGCCGGTTGCGCTCGGCCTGCTGATCGAGCTCGCCCTGCAGCATGGGCAGGTTGCGTGCCGTGTACACAGCCACGGCGTGGTCGACGATCGCCTTCACCCTGGTGGACAGGCCGTGCTGCACGCCGTGCGGCACATCGGCTCCGAGGCCGGCCGCCGACAGCACCGGCGAGCCGAGGCAGCGCCGGCACGGCGCCACGCGCCCGCGGTGGGTGGCCGGCTCCCAGCGCGGCAGCCAGCGCAGCCAGGACTCGACGGCCTGGTCCACCTGCGTCTCGAGCGAGCGCTCCACACGACAACGCTAATGGGCGCCGGCGGGCAGACGGCGGATGCCGCGCGGCTCAACGCTCGTCGTCGCGCTCCCATGGCCACCGCGGCCGGCGCGCGCGCGTGCGGCGCAGGGCGACCGCGGCCCATGCGCTGACGAACGCGCCGAGCGCGACGATGAGACCCCACCAGCCGATCGCCAGCCGCCCCACCACCGCCGCTGCCAGCACCGGATCGACGCCGCCCGCGACCGCCGGCACCCACACCCCGGCGAGGTAGCCCAGGTAGGCGGCCACGGCACCCCACAGCGAGGCGTAGTACGACGGATGCGGCATCCGCAATGCCGCGGCGAGCACCCCGCCGAGCGCCAGCACCGCGGCGGCCACCCCCACCACCCCGGGCAGCACGCCGAACCCGGCCGCGACGATCACATCGGTGTTGCTGACCAGGCTGACAAGGCCGAAGCCGAACACGACGAGGGCGAGGTAGCCCGCAAGTGCGAACACGATCGCCACGGCGGGGCGCACCGGGCCGGGTGCGCCCTGCGGATCTGTCGGGCCGGACGCGGCGAGACCTCAGCCCTGCGCCGGGCGCACGATCGTCGGCCCCGCCTCGATGGTGCGCTCGTATTCGCGCTGCGCTTCGTAGTTGAGCTCGCTCATGCGCTTGCCGCGCCGCGCGACCCAGGCACCGAACCAGATGGTGAGCTCGCGCCCGATCACGAACGCGGCGATCGACAGCGGCACCAGCAGTTGGCTGGAGGCGAGCTTGGCTCCCTCGCTCGCGGTCAGCGTCCAGAACGGCGCCTGCACCAGCGCGCCGAGGATGTGCCCGCCGTAGGACGCGGCACCGACGAGCAGGCCGAAGACCACCCAGTAGCCCCAACGGCCGCGGTTGATGATCGCGCCGAGCAGCCAGAAAGCGAGGAAGAACACGACCACCGGCACCCACATCGACATGGTGCCGAGCGTGTTCAGCGCGCGCGCGCCGAGGCCGCTCATGCCCACCGAGCCGTTGACGAGGTCGATGCACAGCCGTGCGGCCAGGTAGAGCGCGGCGTAGACGACGGAGGCGAGGATGCCGATGCCCGCCGCCGCGGCACGGTTGCCGCGCGGCTGCGGCGGCTCGGGTGCCTGCACGAAGACCGGCTGCACGGGCGCGGCGGCCGCCACCTCTGCGGGCGTGACGACCGCGGCGGGAGGCTCGCTCGACGTGACGGCGGCCGCAACGGTCGCTGCGGCGGCGTCGACCGGCACCGCATCGGTCGGGGCGTGTTCGGGCAGCACCTCGGTGGCCGCAGCGGCAGGCGACGCGGCCGCGGGCTCGGGGTCGAGCGGCACGTCGTCGCGCTCGTACCACGGCACGTCGGCTGCGGCGCCGGCGGCCGGCGCGTCGGGCACGGCGTCGTGCCCCGCCGCCTCGGCATGCGCCAGGGAGTCGTGGGCGCGCTCCACGACATCGTCGACGGTGGGCTCCTCGACCTGATCGCCGTTCGGCGGGGTGGTGTCGCTCATCGCGGGGCTCTCCTCACGCGGGGCGCGTCCCCGCTGGTGGAGAGGCTACCGGCCCGCCGGGCGCGCGCAGCGCAGGCGTGCCGTCGTGTGTCTCACCCCGCGGGGAACACGCGCGCCGCCACCTCGGACGCGTAGCCGTCGGGGCGCCAGGCGCCGAACGTCGTGGCCACCCAGGCTCCCGGTCCCGCCGAGTGCACCTGCGCGGAGGCACCCCGATCGCGTTCGCACTGCACCACGGTGCCAGCGGCGCACGTGTACCCCGCTGCGGACAGCGCAGCGGCGGCCAACTGGGCAGCAGGCCCCGACGTGCGGTACAGCGTGGTCGTGATATCGCCGGTGTCGCTGCGCCACGCGCAGGTGAGCGCGGGGGTCGCGTCGAGCGCCTGCTTCAGCGCAGCATCCACCCGCACCGGGCCTGCGGTGGTGATCAGGCGCCCGCCCTGCGTGAGGGCGGCCCACAGGGCGTCGGAGTACAGCGCGCGACAGTCGGCCGGCATCACCGACGGCGACGGCGAGTCCGAGGGCACCGACGTCGGCGCGACCGCGGCGGGCGGTGCGGCGGCCTGGGCGTGCAGCGTCGCGCCGATCCACTGTGCGGCCACGGGGATCGCCGGCAGCGCGAACCACACCAGCGCGCCGACGACGGCGATGCACACGAGGCCGGCGAACCAGGCGAAGGCAGCGTTGCGACCACCGACGCGTGCCATGAAACACCTCCCGGCTCCACGCTAGGCGCGCCGGGCTCCAGCGCCCGCCGGGCACGCCGCAGGCCCGGCGGTCCGAGAACCACCGGGCCTGCGGTGTGGCGTCAGTTGTAGGTGCCCGGCGTGAAGTCGTCGGTCGAGAAGCTGTCGAAGTCGACGTAGCTCAGGTCGGCCTCGCTGTAGGCGCCGTCCGAGGCGAAGATGCGGTTGGGGTACCGCTCGCTCTTGGCCTCCTCGGTCGCCTCGACCGTGACGTTGCGGTACTTCGCCAGTCCCGTGCCCGCCGGGATCAGCTTGCCGATGATGACGTTCTCCTTCAGGCCGACGAGCGGATCGCTCTTGCCCTCCATCGCCGCCTGCGTGAGCACACGCGTGGTCTCCTGGAACGACGCGGCCGACAGCCACGACTCGGTGGCCAGCGACGCCTTCGTGATGCCCATCAGCTCGGGACGACCCGACGCGGGGCGCTTGCCCTCGCCGACCGTCTCGCGGTTGATCTGCTGGTAGCGCTTGAAGTCCACCAGCTCGCCGGGCAGCAGGGTCGTGTCCCCGTGGTCGACGACGGTGACCTTGCGCAGCATCTGCCGCACGATCACCTCGATGTGCTTGTCGTGGATCGGCACGCCCTGCGAGCGGTACACGCCCTGCACGCCGCCGACGAGGTACTTCTGCACCTCGCGGGCGCCCTGCACGCGCATGACCTCCTTGGGGTCGAGCGTGCCCACCTGCAGCGGCTGGCCCACGCTGACGTGCTGACCGTCCTCCACGAGCAGGGTGGCCCGCTTGAGCACCGGGTACACGTGCGGCTCGTCGCCGTTGTCGGGCGTGAGGATCACCTTCTTGGCGCGATCGGTCTCGTCGATCGTGATGCGGCCGTCGGACTCGGCGATCGGCGACGCGCCCTTCGGGGTGCGCGCCTCGAACAGCTCCTGCACGCGCGGCAGACCCTGCGTGATGTCCTCGGCCGAGGCCGAGCCGCCCGTGTGGAAGGTGCGCATCGTCAGCTGCGTGCCC
>CAYLMS010000070.1:0-7416 GCA_964384455.1 uncultured Microbacterium sp.
AGGGTGGCGGGGTCGTCGGGGAAGTCGGGGATCGCATAGCCTTTGCCTTGCAGCTCGGCCACGGCGGCCTTGAGCTGCGGGATCGACGCCGAGATGTTCGGCAGCTTGATGATGTTCGCCTCGGGCAGGGTGGCCAGCCCGCCGAGCTCGGCGAGCGCGTCGCCCACCTGCTGCTCCGGGGTCAGGTCACGGGGGAACGCCGCCAGGATGCGCCCGGCCAGCGAGATGTCGCGCGTCTCGATGTCGATGCCCGCCTGCCGGGCGACCGCCTGGATGATCGGCAGCAGGGATGCCGTGGCCAGCGCGGGCGCCTCGTCCGTGTACGTGTAGATGATGCTCGGCTCGCTCACGACTGGCCTCTCCGCTCGGGTTCGGGGACCTCGCCAGCCTAATCCATCGCGATAAAGTATCTCGACGTCGAGATATCTCCGAGGCGTGCGCGATCCGGGATAGCCTGGGCGTCATGGGTGAGCTCCGACTGGTCGAACTGTCCGCCGCGACGATCGTCGCCGTGAACAACCTGTCGCTCAAGCCGGGTCAGGAGCAGTTCCTGGCACCGGTGTCGTACGGGGTCGCGGCCACGGTCGCGAATCCGCAGACCTCGTGGCAGCGTGTCGTCCTCGACGGCGACGAGGTCGTCGGCTTCGTGAGCGCGGGGTTCGACCCCGACTCGCCGCAGGAGCACTTCCGCTCGGTGCTGTGGCGCATCAACGTCGACGCCGACGACCAGGGGCGCGGGGTCGGCCGGTTCGTCGTGCAGAGCCTGGTCGATGAGGCGCGGCGCCGCGGCGCCGACCACCTCAACGTCATCTACGAGGCAGGCCTCGGCGGACCCGAAGCGTTCTTTCAGCGGGTCGGCTTCACCCCCGTCGGCGAGACGGAGTACGGTGAGATCATCGCGGAGATCCGGCTCTAGTCGCCGGACTGGGAGAAGCTCCGCACCACCCCAGGACCGGCGGCGGGGCCTCGGATACCCCTCCCCCACCGAGGCCTCGTCGCCTCCCGGGTGCGGTGCCGCCGGTCACACGAGCGAGGCCCGCCACGCGGCGTGCAGTTGCGCGAAGCGCCCCGTGCCCGCGATCAGCGCCGCCGGCGCGTCATCCTCGATGATGCGGCCGTGCTCCATCACCAGCACCCGGTCGGCGATGGCCACCGTCGACAGCCGGTGCGCGATGATGATCGCGGTGCGGTCGGCGAGCAGCGTCTGCAGCGCCTCCTGGATCAGCCGTTCACTCGGGATGTCGAGCGAGGCGGTCGCCTCGTCGAGGATCAGCACCGCCGGGTCGGCGAGGAACGCCCGCGCGAACGAGATCAGCTGCCGCTGCCCGGCCGACACGCGCCCGCCGCGCTTGTTCACGTCGGTGTCGTAGCCGTCGGGCAGTGCCTCGATGAAGGCATCCGCCCCCACCGCGCGCGCCGCCGCCCTGATCTCGTCGAGCGTCGCGTCCGGCTTGCCGAACGCGATGTTGTCGGCGACGGTGCCGCTGAACAGGTATGCCTCCTGCGTGACCATGACGATCGCGCGGCGCAGATCCTTCGGGTGCAGGCGGCGCAGGTCGATGTCGTCGAGGGTCACCGCCCCGCGGGTGGGGTCGTAGAACCGGGACACCAGCTTCGCGAGCGTCGACTTTCCAGCACCGGTGGTTCCCACCAGCGCGATGGTCTGCCCGGCCGGGATGTCGAGCGTGAAGTCGGGCAGGATGATGCGGCCCGACCCGTAGCCGAACTCCACCGCGTCGAACCGCACATGACCCTTCGCCGCCCACAGGTCCACCGGCTTCTTGGGGTCGGGCACGGTGGGCTGCTCCTCCAGCACGCCCGACACCTTCTCGAGCGCGGCGGTGGCCGACTGGTAGGAGTTCAGGAACATCGCCACCTCCTCCAGCGGGCTGAAGAAGTTGCGCACGTACAGCACGGCGGCCAGCAGCACGCCGATCGCGAGGTGCGCGTCGACGACACGGATCGCACCCCACAGCAGCACGACCGCCATGGTCACGTTCGCGAGCAGGATCATGCCGGGATCGAGGATGCCGTACAGCTTGACCAGGGTGAGGTTCACCCGGCGGTAGTCGGCCGACACCGTGCCGAACTCGACGTCGTTGCGCCGCTCCTTGCGGAACGCCTTGACTGCGCGGATGCCGGTCATGGTCTCGACGAACTGCACGATCAGCCTCGCCGACACCACACGCGACTCGCGGAAGCCCTTCTGCGACTCCAGATAGAACCAGCGCATCAGGAACGCCAGCGGCACGCCCATCGCCACCAGCACGAGCCCGCTCTGCCAGTCCAGCAGGAACAGCGCGAGCAGCGTGAACGCGCCGTACAGTGCCCCCTGCACGAGCTGATTGAGGCCGCCGTCGAGCAGCTCGCGGATCGACTCGAGGTCGCTGGTCTGACGCGAGATGATGCGCCCCGACGTGTAGGTCTCGTGGAACTCCAGGCTCAGCCGCTGCGTGTGCCGGAAGATGCGGGTGCGCAGGTCGATCAGGATCGCCTGGGTCAGTCGTGCCGACAGCACGACGTACCAGCCGATCAGCCCGGCACCGGCCACTCCGGTGAGGATGTAGACGGCGACCACGCCGAAGGCGGGCATCCAGTGCAGTTGCGCCACCGCCTGCGGCAGCGCCGTATCGATGCCGTACGCGATCAGCGCGGGGCCGAGCACCCGCAGTCCGGTGGACGCCACGATCACGACGGCGGTCAGCGCCAGCAGCCCGCGCATCGGCGACACCAGCGAGCCGAGCAGCCGCAGCGAGCGGCGACGGATGGCACGGCTCTCGGCGCGGGTGTAGTCGTGCCTGTCCTCGCCCTGGATTCCCGTCACGGTGCTCACAGGTTCACCTCCCGTTCGCCGGCGTGCGCGGGTTCGCGCGACTGACGCACGGCATGCTCGGCCTCGAGGCTCGAGATCACGTGGCGGTAGTGCGCGCTCGTGCGCAGCAGTTCGGAATGCGTGCCGACGGCGGTGACGCGGCCGTCCTGCAGCAGCGCCACCCGGTCGGCGAGGGCGACGGTCGACGGGCGATGCGCCACGATGAGCGCGGTGGTCTCGGCCAGCACCTGCCGTAGCGCCGCCTCCACGAGCGCCTCGGTGTCGACATCCAGCGCCGACAGCGGGTCATCGAGCACCAGCACGCGCGGGGCCGCGGCGACCGCGCGCGCCAGCGCGAGCCGCTGCCGCTGCCCGCCCGACAGGCTCAGACCCTCCTCGCCGACCGCCGTCTCGACGCCCTCGGGCAGCTCGTACGCGAACTGCGCCTGCGCGATGCGCAGCGCCTCCGCCAGCACCGCCTCGGCCTCGGCGCTGCGGGGGTCGAGGCCGTCACGGCCCAGGAGCACGTTCTCGCGCACGCTGGCCGAGAACAGCGTGGCGTCTTCGAACGCCATCGTGATGTGCGTGCGCAGTTCGTCGAGCGTGAGTTCGCGCACGTCGACGCCGTCGAGTTCGACCCGGCCGCCGGTGACGTCGTAGAGGCGGGTGGGGAGCGTCGTGAGCGTGGTCTTGCCCGAGCCGGTCAGTCCGACCAGCGCCATGGTCTCGCCGGGCTCCAGCTCGAGGTCGACGCCGTCGAGCAGGTCGCGCTCGCCGGGCGCGGCATCCTGATACCGGAAGCGCACGTCGCGGAAGGCGAGCCGTCCGCGCGGCGCCGCGATGGTGACCGGATGCTCCGGATCGACGATGTCGTTGGGCTCGTCGAGCACCTCGAAGATGCGGTCGGTCGCCGTGCGCGCATCGACGAGGAACGAGAAGAGGAAGCCGAGCGACTCCAGCGGCCAGCGCAGCGCGGTGGCCATCGCGAAGAACGCGAACAGCTCGCCGACCGTCAGCTGGCCCAGGCTCGCCAGCCAGATGCCGATCAGCAGGCAGACGGCGAACGCCACCATCGGCACGACTTCGAGCCAGAACCACAGCACGCCCACCTCGCGCGCCTTGCGCAGCTCGGTGGTGCGCAGCCCCTCGGCCTGACGGGTGAACTTGCGCAGCGCATGGGTGCCGCGGCCGAACGCCTTGAGCACCCGGATGCCGTGCACGCTCTCCTCCACGGCGGTGGCCAGGTCGCCGGCCTGGTCCTGGCTCTGCCGGGCGAGCAGGCCGTAGTTGCGCTCGAAGCGGTAGCCGAACCACCACAGCGGGATCGAGATCACCAGGAACACCGTGCCGAGCGCCCAGTGCCAGCGGAACAGCAGCGCCGCGCCGATCAGCACGGTGAGCATGTTCACCACGAGCAGGATGAAGCCGAACACGAGCCAGCGTCGGATCAGGTTGATGTCCTGCATCATCCGACTGAGCAGCTGGCCGGACTGCCAGCGGTCGTGGAAGGCGACGGGCAGCCGCTGCAGGCGCTGGTAGAACTGCTGGCGGATCTCGTACTCCACCGCGGTGCCAGGGGTGAGCACGAACGCGCGGCGCAGGAACACGAAGAACGCCTCCAGCGCGCCCAGCACGAGCACGCCGATCGACGCCCAGACGATGAGCGCGACGTTGCCCGACGAGATCGGGCCGTCGACCACCCCCTGCAGCACCAGCGGGATCAGCAGCGACATCAGCGCCGCGGCGAAGGCGGCGATCATGCCGCCGATCATGCGCGGCATCACGGGCCGCACGAACGGCAGCAGCCGCGCCAGTGCGCGCAGGGTGGAGGGGCGTGCCGGAGGTGGCGTGGTCATTCTCGTGCGGTTCCGTATCGATTCGTGTCGCCGCCGGCGACGAAGAGGTGGGTTGCGCACAGCGCACACAGGTGCAGAACGCGGCGATCGCCGCGATTATGCCTGCCGGTGTGGCGGATGCGGCGGCTCGCGACACGACAGCCTTTCAGGCTATCGGGATCAGGGATGCGCGTGCAAGCGCGCGTGCGCGCTCAGGCCGCTTCGCGCTCGAGCAGGCGGCGCTTGACCTCGAGCCCCCAGGCGAAGCCGCCCAAGGTGCCGTCGGAGCGCAGCACGCGGTGGCACGGCACGAACAGCGCGGGGGCGTTGCGAGCGCAGATCGATGCGGCGGCGCGCACGGCGGTGGGCTGACCGATCGCGGCCGCGAACTCGGTGTAGCTCAGCGGCCGACCGGGAGCGATCCGGCGCAGGCCCGCCCAGCCGAGCAACTGCATGGGGGTGCCGGCCTGAGCCACCTCGATCTCGTCGATCGCGGCGAGCTCGCCGGCATAGTAGGCGAGCGCCGCCGCGCCTGCCGCGGTGCCGGCCTCGCGCACCTGCGCGGGGCGCAGCTGCGCCGGAACGCGCGCCAGCGCGGCCTGCGGGTCGGCGGTCCAGCCGGAGGCCAGCACCCGCCCGCGCTCGTCGGCCACGATGGTGAAGGCGCCGTCGGGCGTATCGATGGTCTGGATGGTCGCAGTCATGGCGTCTCCTCGGCGGTGGCGGTGCGGGTCGCAGGATGAGCCGGGGCGGCGGCGGTGCCGACAGGCTCGGCGGCGCGGTCTGTCCTGCGAGCCGGACCGGGGGCGGCGCGCCACAGGTGCGCGGTGAGATAGCTGCGCCACGGCGCGGCGCGCTGGGCCCAGGCCGACAGGCCCGCGCCGACACTCGGCAGACCGAGGGTCGCGGCCCCGGCGCGCGCGGCGACGTCGCCCGGCAGCAGCACGTCAGGGTCGCCGATCACACGCATGCGCACGTAGTCGGCGGTCCACGGCCCCACTCCCGGCAGTGCGAGCAGCGCAGCGCGCTGCGCCTGGCCGTCATCGCCCGCACTGAGGGTCAGCATGCCCGCGGCCATCGCCGCGGCCGCACCGCACACGGCGCGCACGCGCGCGCCGGGACCGCGCAGCACCTCGTGCCCGTGCTCGGCGATCGCCGTCATGGTGGGGAACAGTCGGTTCACGCCGACGCGCTCGGCCACCGGTGCGCCGAGCGCGTCGGCCAGCCGGGCCAGCGCGGTGCGCGCGGCGGCGACGCTGATCTGCTGCCCGATCATCGCGCGGATCAGCATCTCGTGCGGGTCTGCGCAACCCGGCACCCGGATGCCGGGCGTCCGCGCCACACTCGACCGCAACGCGGCATGCCGCGCCAGCGCCGCGTCGACGGCCACCGGGTCGGCGTCGAGGTCGAACAGCCGGCGCACCCGCGCGACCAGCGCAGGCAGGTCGGACAGCCTGGTCAGCTCGGCCTGCAGGCGCAACGCAGGCCGACCTGCCGGATCGAGACGCACCCGGAACCAGGCGGTGCCCCCGGGCAGCGCCATCGCTCGCGCATACTCGTCGGCGGTGGCGACCTCGACCCCCGGCACGGCCCGTGCGCGCATCCAGTCGAACAGGCCGCCGGCGTCCAGCGGCGTCCGGTAGGGCAGCGACAGCTCGATCGCCGCGTGCGCGGCGGCGGCATCCGTGCTGCGGCGACGCGCGCGCAACTGCAGCGGTGTCATCGCGAACACCTCGCGCACCGTGTCGTTGAACTGCCGCACGCTGGCGAACCCCGCCGCGAACGCGACGTCGGCGGCCGGCAGGTCGGTGCCGACCAGCAGCACCCGGGCGGTGTGCGCGCGATGCGCCCGCGCCAGTGCGAGCGGTCCCGCGCCGAGCTCGGTGGCCAGCATCCGACTGAGGTGACGCGGTGAGTAGCCGAGTTGCGCGGCCAGCCCCCCGACCCCGTCGCGCTCGATGACGCCGTCGGCGATCAGCCGCATCGCGCGGCCGGCGGCATCCGACCGCAGATTCCACTCGGGTGAGCCGGGCGCCGCCTCGGGCAGGCATCGCTTGCACGCGCGATAGCCGGCCTCGTGCGCCGCCGCCGAGGTGCGGAAGAACGTGACGTTCGATGGCTTCGGCGTGCGGGCGGGGCAGCTGGGTCGGCAGTAGATGCCGGTGCTGCGCACGGCGGTGACGAACTGTCCGTCGAAGCGCGCGTCGCGGGACTGGATGGCGCCATAGCGCTCATCGAAGGTCAGCGGCGTGCTCATGCCGTTCATCCTGACACCGCGGCGCCTCGACTGCTAGCGGAAATCGGACATCGCGTCCGCGGGTCGGTCAGTGGAAGAAGTGCCGCTCCCCGGTGAAGAACATCGTCACGCCGCGTTCGCGCGCCAGCGCCACCGTCTCCTCATCGCGCACCGAACCGCCCGGCTGCACGATGGCGCGCACGCCCGCGTCGATCAGCACCTGCGGACCGTCGGAGAACGGGAAGAACGCATCGGATGCCGCCACCGAGCCGGCCGCGCGGCCACCGGCCCGCTCCACGGCGAGCCGGCACGAGTCGACCCGGTTGACCTGACCCATGCCGATGCCGACGGTGGCCGAATCCTTGGCGAGCACGATCGCGTTGGACTTCACCGCCCGGCACGCCTTCCACGCGAAGATGAGGTTCGTCAGCTCGTCGGCATCAGGGCGCTCGCCCGAGACCAGCTGCCAGTGCGTGGCGACCGACTCGACGTCCGCCGGGAAGCGGTCGGCGTCCTGCAGCAGCAGCCCGCCC
>CAYLMS010000071.1:0-7411 GCA_964384455.1 uncultured Microbacterium sp.
GCTGCTGGCGCAGCGACTGGTGGCCGCGGCGCGCGGCGGAGCGGCATCCGCCATCGCGCGCGCCGACCGTCCGCGACCCGCGCGCTATGCCATCGTCGCGATCGCCGGCGCGCACGCCGTGATGGTCTCGGTGATGGCGATGACGCCGATCCACCTGATGGATGCCGGTGCCTCGCTGACCATCGTCGGGTTGACGATCAGCCTGCACATCGCCGGCATGTACGCGCTGTCGCCGGTGTTCGGCATCCTCGCCGACCGGCTCGGGCGGCTGCGCACCATCCTCATCGGCCAGGTGCTGCTCGTCGCCGCGCTCGTGACGGCGGCGCTCGGCCAGCACAGCGTGCTCGCGGTGCAGGTCGGACTGACGCTGCTGGGACTCGGCTGGAGCGCCTCGACGGTGGCCGGCGCGGCCCTGCTCACCGAGTCGTCGTCGGAGGAGCGCCGCACCGTGCGGCAGGGCCGCAACGATCTGACGATGAACCTCGTCGGCGCGTTCGGCGCGATCCTCGCTGGCGTCGCTCTGGGCGCGATCGGCTACGGCGGGCTCGCCCTGTGCGCCCTCGCCGTGGTGGCCGCCGTCGTGGCCCTCTCGCCCATGGCCCGCGGCCCTCATTAACTCCCGCCGCCCCGCCGCGCCTACATATTGGCGACACCCTTCTGCGATGGCACGTAGGAATAGCTGTGGCCGTGACAGGATGCTGTGGCCATCGCACCGCGCACGTGGCGGCGCGGGCGAGGGCAGTGCGGGGCGTACGGCGGGCCGCACAGGGGCGGCGCGCCCGCGCGTCAGCGACCCAGTGCCGTGGCGGCCCGCTCGACGTCGTCGTGGTCGTTGAACACGTGGAACGCGACGCGCACGCGCCCCGCGCGGCCCGAGGCCGTGATGCCGGCGGCGGTGAGGCGGGCCAGCGCGTGGCCGTCTGGATCGCACCATGTCACGATGGCCGACGGGTGCTCAGATTGGCCCAGCCCGAGCCGTTCGCGGAACGCGGCTGCAAGCCCCGTGGCGTGCCGGTACAGCTCGTCGGGGTCGAGCCCCGCGAACATCCGCAGCGCCGGCTCGGCCCCGACGAACGCCTGCCACGCCGGTGACACATCGAGCGCCGATGCATCCGTCGCCAGCGCCACCGAGTCGCCGTAACAGGCATCCCACGGGTCTGCGCCGGCATACCACCCGGCGAAAAGCGGGCGCACCTCGCGCTGCAGCCGCTCGCTGATGGCGAGGAACGCGACCCCGCGCGGCGCGCACAGCCACTTGTACGCATGGCAGACCACGGCGTCGAACTGCGCGCCGTCGACCGGCAGCCAGCCGGTGGCCTGCGTCGTGTCGCACAGGGTGCGCGCGCCGTGCCGCCGGGCTGCGGCGACGATCGCTGCGGCATCGGCCACCTCACCGGTGGCGGACTGCACGATCGAGAAGGCCACGAGCGCCGTCTGCGGCCTGATCGAGGAGGCCAGCGCGGCGAGCGGCACGCAACGCACGCGGATGCCGCGCCCGGCGTGCACGAACGGCAGCACGATCGACGAGAAGTCGCCCTCCGGGCAAAGCACCTCGCCGCCGTCGGGCACGGCGGTGGCCACCAAGCCCGCGAGCACAGAGGTCTGGGAGCCGATCGCGACGCGCGACGGTGCCACGCCGATCAGGCGCGCAAAGTGCCTGCGGGTCTGCTCCACCACCGAGCAGTAGCCGGCGATGTCGGGCCGACCGCTCCCGGCCGCCAGCACGTCGGCGAGCACGGCCTGCTGGGCGGCCCGCGGGGGCAGTCCCGCCGTGCAGGCGGCGAGGTAGCCCGCTCCGCCGGTGAACTGCGCGCGCACGGCGTCGAGCGCGGGGCGGGAGAGCACCGGGCGCACGGGCGTCGGGCGGGCAAGGGTCGCAGCAGGCATGCCTCCAGCCTGATCGACGGGCTCACATCACGTCTATGGCAGGTTATGCATACGGAACATGACGCCAAGTTATAGTCAGTGCATGATCGACGACGATCCCGAACTCGATGCGCAGACACTCCGGGTGGTCAAGGCGATCGGCGATGCCGGATCGATCACCGCGGCGGCCGCACTGCTCGGACTCAGCCAGCCGGCGGTCAGCCAGCAGATGAAGCGGCTCGAGCGACGCCTGGGCCTGCCGATCGTGGAACGGGTGGGCCGACGGGTGCGTCTCACCGAAGCGGGACGCATCCTCGCCCATCACGCGCCGGCGGTGACCACGGCGCTGGATGCCGCGGCCGGCGAGCTCGCCGAGCTGCGCGGGCTGCGCGCGGGCACCGTGCGGCTCGCGGGCTTTCCGTCGGCGTCGGCCACGGTGGTGCCGAGGCTGCTGGCAGAGCTCGCGCGCACGCGGCCGGGCATCTCGCTCACCTATCTCGAGGCGGAGCCGCCCGAAGCCGTGCAGGCGGTGCGCGACGATCTCACCGACCTGGCACTCACCTTCGCCTATCCGGGCGACCGAAGCGATCCGCACGGCGCAAGCGCGCGCGGGCTGAGCGAGCGCATCCTGGGGCGCGACGACCTCGTGCTGGTGCTGCCCGACGGCCATCCCGCGGCAGGGCAGGGCATCGAGGCGCTCGCCGAAGAGGACTGGATAGCCGGCTGCCCGCGCTGCCGCGGGCATCTGCTAGAGGTGTGCGGCCGTGCCGGCTTCACGCCGCGGATCGCGTTCGAGACCGACAATGTCGTGGCGGTCGAGGGGCTGGTGGCGCAGGGGATCGGGGTGGCGACGCTGCCCGGCTGGGCCGTGGCATCCTTTCCGCCGCTGTCGGGCGTGACCACCGCGCCACTGCCGGCATCCGAAGCGCGCACGGTGCACGTGGTCGCCGCGCGCGGGGCGTACCGGGTGCCGGCGGTGCAGGCGGTGGTGCAGTCGCTCGCCCGGGTCGTGCGCGAACTAACGCCCGCGGGCACCGGCGGCGCCGCGGATTAGAATCGAGCCGATGTCTGCCACGCCCCATCCCCGCACCACGACCGCGACCGGCGCCGACGTGCGCGTGCGGTTCTGCCCCTCGCCCACCGGCCTGCCGCATGTCGGCATGGTGCGCACGGCCCTGTACAACTGGGCCTACGCGCGTCACACCGGCGGCAAGCTGATCTTCCGCGTGGAGGATACGGATGCCGCGCGCGACAGCGAGGAGAGCTACCGCCAACTGGTCGACGCACTCGTCTGGCTGAAGATCGACTGGGACGAAGGCGTCGAGAAGGGCGGCCCGCACGAGCCCTACCGGCAGTCGCAGCGCACGCACATCTATGCCGACGCGCTCGAGCGGCTCAAGGCGACCGGTGCGGTGTATGAGAGCTACTCCACCGCCGAGGAGATCGACGCGCGGAACGCGGCGAACGGGC
Organism: uncultured Microbacterium sp.; assembly: GCA_964384455.1. Lineage (GTDB taxonomy): Bacteria > Actinomycetota > Actinomycetes > Actinomycetales > Microbacteriaceae > Microbacterium. The sequence continues at coordinate 3,337 of CAYLMS010000071.1, forward strand.
GCGCGCCGCAGTTGGGCTACGACAACTTCGACCGCGACCTCACCGACGCGCAGCGCGCCGCGTTCCGCGCCGAGGGCCGCCTGCCGGCGTGGCGGCTGCGGGTGCCCGACGGCGACCTCGTGTTCGACGACCTCATCCGCGGCCAGGTGTCGTTCCCGGCCGGCTCGTTCCCCGACTTCGTGCTCGCCCGCGCCGACGGCACGCCGCTGTACACGTTCACCAACCCGGTGGATGACGCGCTGATGGGCATCACGCACGTGATCCGCGGTGAAGACCTGATGCCCTCCACGGCACGGCAGCTCGCACTGTATGCGGCGCTGATCGATGCCGGCGTGGCATCCTTCGTGCCGGTGTTCGCGCACATGCCGCTCGTGCTGGGGGAGACGGGCACCAAGAAGCTGTCCAAGCGCGACCCGAAGGCCGATCTGTTCCTGCAGCGCGACAAGGGCTTCATCCACGAGGGGCTGCTCAACTACCTCGCGCTGCTGGGCTGGTCGATCGGTCCCGATCGCGACGTGTTCTCGCTGGCCGAGTTCACCGCAGCGTTCGACATCGCCGACGTCAACCCGCATCCCGCCCGCTTCGACCAGCGCAAGGCCGAGGCGATCAACGCCGATCACATCCGGATGCTGGAGCCCGCAGACTTCGCCGGCCGGATCATCCCCTACCTGGCTGCGGCCGGACTGATCGGCGAGGAGCCGACGCCCGAGCAGGCGATGCTGATCGCGGCGGCTGCGCCGCTGGTGCAGGAGCGCGTGCAGCTGCTGGGGGAGGTGCCAGGCATGCTCGGGTTCCTCTTCACGGATGCCATCGCCTACGACGACGAGGCGCTCGTGTCGCTGCCCGGCAACGCCGGCGAGGTGCTCGTGGCGTCGGTCGGGGCGCTCGAGGAGGTGCCCGAGGCGGAGTTCTCGGCCGAGGCCGTGCAGCAGGCGCTCGGCGCCGCGCTGGTCGAAGGCCTCGGGCTCAAGCCGCGGGTCGCGTACGGCCCGCTGCGGGTGGCGCTCACGGGGCGACGCGTATCGCCGCCGCTGTTCGAGTCGATGGAGCTGCTCGGCAAGGCCGAGACGATCCGCCGGCTGGGTGCGCTGGTGGCGCGCGTCGGCTGAGGCCCGGGCCGGTTTGGCGGTGCCTGCGGGGTCGGCTAGACTCGACCCTCGGCACGACTGCGGTCGCACGCCTTGGGGTATGGTGTAATTGGCAACACGGCTGATTCTGGTTCAGTTGTTCTTGGTTCGAGTCCAGGTACCCCAGCAAGCGAATTCCTCGTGACTGAGAGTCGTGCGGAGATCATCATGGCCGAGCACTGGTCGGGAACGGGGACCGCCGCGGATCCCTGGCAGCTGAAGACGGCGCCGCTGTCCTCGGCCTACGCGATGTATCGCGATGACACGGTCGATCCGGCACTGCTCGTGTGTCAGGTGGGGGCGACGAAGCTCACCTACCTCGCCCGGGCCGTCGACGACCTGCACGCGATGCTCGTCGCGCACGGCGACTGGATGCCGCTCGGCGCCGCCGATGAGGGCAAGGATGCCGCGGCCGGCACGGTCGAGGCCTGGGGCCGTGCGGAGGACAACCCCGTCGGCGGCTGGTACGGGCAGCGCAAGGGCTACCGCGGCCGATTCGGGATGTATCTGCCGCCGCTGCTCGAAGCACTCGGTCTGGCCGAACTCGAGCACAACGCGCGCAACAACCGGATGCGCGCGCGGTAGCCCACCCGGCAGTCCCCGTGCTGCCTCACATCGCGGCGGCGATGTAGGAGTACTTCACGAACACCTCGGCGGCGATGCCGGCCTCTTCGAGCACGCCCTGCACGGCGGTGAGCATGTAGCGCGAATCCCAGCCGAGGTACAGGTGGTGTTCGGCGTCCAGGGCATCCCAAGGGCCGTTCCACGAGCGCGCCGTGAACACCGGTCCGCCGCGCCGTTGACTGTACGCCAGCACGTCGGCGCGAGCATCCGCCCACAGCCTCGCGAACACGCGGTGGAACAGATGGCGCACGTCGTGCACCTCCCAGTGCTCGCCGCGGTACTCGGTGTACTCGAACTCGCGCTCCCAGCCGCGCGGCCAGCCGCGGCGTCGCTTCGCGTCGAGGATGGGGGTCAGGCCGTCGTCGTCGATGCCCGCCAGAGCCGGCCGCTGCCACACCTGCAGGAACGCATCGGTGAGCTCGAGCGTGCGCTGCGCGATCGCCGCCGTGCCCCACGACTCCTGTTCGGCCAGGCGCGCACTGAGCGCGACGTCGCTGCGTGCGTAGGCCTCGCGTTTCGCCGGGAAGGAGCGGCCGAAGGCCCGCTCCGCGAGCGGCTGCTCGAGCAGCGCCAGATTGCCCAGCGTCTGCGCGAGCGCGCGATGGCTGTTCTGCTCGTCGTCGCTGAGCTCGGCCCAGGTGCGCACGCCGTCGCCGCTCCAGTCGTCCGACGGCGCGAGCGGCACCACGTGCTCCAGTTCCAGCTCCGCCAGCGAGTCGACGCCCGACAGTCGTCCCAGCACATAGGCCGCGTGCGGCAGGTCGCCGAACTTCAGCGCCGCCCGCATCCGCTCGTCCGACGGGGTGATGCGCGCGATCGCACGCACCAATTCGGCCTCGCCATCGGTGCGCGCACGGCACAGCCGCGCGATGATCCGGTCGGTCGGCACGCCGACGATCGCGCGGCGCAGCAGCAGCGACTGCACCTGCTCGAGCAGCTCGCCGAGCGCCTCGCGCGAGATCGTGCCCTGCGTCCAGTCGCCGTATGCCCGCATCACCAGCGGGTAGGCCGCCCGCCCGAACGTGTTGACATAGGCGAGCTGGCGCGCGAGCGCAGCATCCGGGGCCCGCTGCGGATCGAGCAGGATGCGGTAGACCGCCGAATGATCCCGCCAGCGCGCCGCCTCGCGCCGGAGCGTCGTGACATCGAGCCGCGGCACGTGCGCGCGGAAGGCGTCGTAGACGCCGCGCCCACCCGCCACCTCCACCTCGCGGCCGGTGGTCATCACCAGGTAGTGCCGCCAGAACGCACCGATCGCGGCGCCCGTGTTCTGCTCGATCGGCAACCAGAACTCGTCTTCGATCGCACTCTGCTGCGCATGCGTGAGGCCCATCAGCACGTAGTTGTGGATCAGTTCGTGGTCCCGCAACGGCTCGCCGGTGGAGTTCAGACTCTCGAAGATCTGCTGCGCGTTCGCCCCCTGGCGCAGCGAGATCGCCACGTGCTCGAGGCGCTGCACCCCGCGCCAGATGCGCGGCGCCTCGTCGGCGGTGATCTGACTGCGGAAGAACGCGTAGTTGTCGTCGAAGCGCGACGGCTCGTCGTCGGCCGCCCGCCGCCCCAGCACCACCCGCTCGAACACCTCCGCCCACGCGCGGTGCGGGCGCAGCTTGGTGTGCGCGGGGTCGTCGGAACGCACGAGCACGCGCTGCAGCTGTCCGGCCAGGTGCGGGTCGGCCGCGCTCAAGGTGTGCTGCAGTGCGGCGATCAGCAGCATCAGCGTGGTGATGCGCTGCTGGCCGTCGATCAGCACCAGCTCGGCATCCGTGTCGTCGGCGCGCGCCGAGAGGATCGAGCCGATGAAGTGCAGGTGGCCGCCCTCGTCGTCGGCCACGGCACGGATGTCGGCCAGCAGCTGCTCGCAGCCGCCGATGTCCCAGCGGTATTGCCGCTGATACACCGGCACGACGATCGTGGTGCCGGCCTCGGCGAGCCACGCGACCGTGTTGACGGCGAGAGCGTCGATGTTGGTGGCGGCGATGTCGGGGGAGGAGGACATGGTCTCGTTTCGCGTCGGGTGCGTGCCTTCCAGGATGCCAGCACCGCGCTTTGTCACGGGTTGCGTCCAGGGCGTGCCGAAACCCCGCCGGGTAGGCTTGCCTCAGTCGGGCCGGTAAAAACTTCGCCGGCCCGCACGACGAAAGGTCATGCACCGCACATGGGTTACATCAAGTCCGCCGCCCTCGAAGAGACCGGCTACGTCATCCTCGACAGTTACGCCCAGGAGCTCGATCCGAAGGAGTGGCTCGACGTCGAGTACGTCGACTGGAAGTCCTCCGGCGACACCCGCTTCGCCCCGATCGCCTCCAAGACCGGCTCGATCG
>CAYLMS010000072.1:0-7401 GCA_964384455.1 uncultured Microbacterium sp.
GCTCGGCTCGCGCGTGCAGCACGCGCTGCGCGCCTTCACCCCCGACGACGCGAAGGCGCTGCGCGCCACGGTCGGCACCTATCCGCACTCGGCCTACGACCTCGAGCGGGTGCTGCAGGAGCTCGGCACCGGCGAGGCGATCGTCACGGTGATGAGCGAGAGGGGCGCGCCGACCCCCGTGGCGTGGACCAGGCTCCGCGCACCGCAGGGGCTCATGTCGCCGACCCCGGATGCCGCGATCCTCGCCGCCGTCGCGGCGTCCCCGCTGATGGCGACCTACGGCACGCCGGTCGACCCGGAGTCGGCGCGGGAGATCCTCGCCGAGCGGATGAACGCTGCCGCCGCGCAGGCCGAATCGCAGCGCGCCGCGGCCGAGCAGGCGAAGGCGGAGGCCGCAGCACGGAAGCAGGCCAAGGCCGATGCCGCCGCACCGCGGCAGGCGCAGGCGGAGTACGACCGCTCGATGCGCGCGCCGCGCCCACGGGCGGCCTCGCGCTCGCAGCGTACGCCGCTCGAGGAGATCCTCGGCTCGCGCACCACCCAGACGATCCTCACCGGCGTGATCCGCGGCATCTTCGGCACCGGGCGACGCTGACGCCGCGCGCACAACGCTGATGACTCCGGCTATGCCGTCATTGTGGCACCACGGCCTACCCTGTGTTGATAAGGCACAGTCGGCGGTTCGCGGGCAATCTTCGTGAGTCTCATCGGCCTGTTGTTTCCCTCCGGAGTAGTCGCTAGCATTGAGCAAGCTGCCCGAGCATCTGTATCGGCGCTGGAGGCCCCATGGCGGATCAAACCGCACTGATCATCGCGAGGATGCTGGGTGGAGGCTTCTTTGTCTGGGTCGGCAGTGCAAAGTTGGGACATGCTCGTTCGTTCTGGTCCGAAGTTATGGGCTATGAGATCGTAGGCCCACGTCTGGGTCGCGTTCTTGCTAGTGCCATCGTGCCGATTGAGTTTGTCTGTGGACTGCTCTTCGCAGCGGGAGTCTATCCGATCTTAAACGGAGCATTCCTTCTCATCCTGCTCGCCACCTTTTCCGTAGCGATGGTGATTTCATTGGTCCGGAAAACGGGAAACAACTGTGGTTGCGGAGTTGCAAGTTCGAGAGTCAGACCTGCGCTCTTGGGTCGCAATGCCATACTGGCGGCATTGATCACGGCAGGCATCTTCTCTCCAGTTCCCGAGTACAAAGGGGCACCAATCGTCCTTCTCGTCGCGGTGCTTATCTTGTTTGCGCTTGCCTTGGGTTCTTATCGTCGGCTCGCCGACTAAATTCGACTCGCTCGAGAAGAAGGGGAACAATCGTGGCTTCGCGAAGAGGATTTCTGCAGGCAGGTGTCGCGTGAGCGGCGTCCTTGAGTGCGATTGGGCTTGGTGCGGGGCAGGCCGACGTGGCTGTCGCGAGCCCAACGGATGGCGTTCCGTGGTACCTGCAGGTCTTTGCTCAAACGAGAACGGCAACAGTTCCTGAATTGGCCGACCTAACTGCTCAACTCCGCGGGGCGGCGCATGCAAGCGGATATTCTGCGAAGTTGCTGCCAGACGAGGGGTACAGTGCGACGATGGCGCTTACGCCGCGTGGAACGCGCGTAGGTCGGATCTCCGTCGTTCTCGACGATCATTCGGTGTTGATCTTGGTGCGAGAGTTTGGCCAGGGCCGTTTCCACAGGCAGGCCTTACAGGCTCTCTGGACCGACGGCGTCGAGGTTCACGATATCCAACCGGCTGCTCACGCAGTTGCCATCGCGGCAGGCCTCGGGTTCGACAAGGCCGCAGTTTCCAAGGGTGCCCAGTGTTGCATGGCGCCAGGGCTCGGAAGTCCTCCAGTGTGTTGTGTATTCGACTTTCAAGGACTCTTCGAATGTTGTGGACCTTGCGCGTTCACTATTCCGAGCATTGTGACATTCCTGGCTTGTGTTGGTATTTGGTGCAATTACTGCTATGCGGCTCATTGCAGGCGGTGGTATGGCTACTGCTGATCGGGCGGGCGAATCGTAGGGTACTGGCGCTCACCGGGCGTGAACCGGTGGGAAACGCGTAGTAGGTATGCGGCTCGGGCAAGCCGCAAGGGTTGCGCTGGTGGTGAGGCCGTTGCAAATGGTGGATTGCAAGGCCAGCCAGAGTCGAGACGCCCGCAGCAACGCAGACCGCTCAAGGCCTACGATCGGAGCATGGCGACGAAGGCACCCCGCTCTGACATCGACGAGGCGAAGGCGAAGGTCTCCGACCGCAAGAAGGTGGCCGTGGGGGTGCCGGCCGTGCTGCACGCGCTGGAGATCTCTTACGAGCAGATGGGGGTCGCGCGCAGCGTGCAGACCCTGCTGCGGGTGAACCAGAAAGACGGCTTCGACTGCCCCGGCTGCGCGTGGCCCGAGACCGACAAGCGGCACATCGCTGAGTTCTGCGAGAACGGCGCGAAGGCGGTCTCCGAAGAGGCGACTTTGCGCCGCGTGGAGCCGGAGTTCTTCGCGCAGCACTCGGTGGCCGATCTCGCCGCTCACGACGACTGGTGGCTCGGCCAGCAGGGGCGGCTGACGCATCCGATGATCCTCGACGAAGGCGCGACACATTACCGGCCGATCTCGTGGGACGACGCGCTGGCCGAGATCGCCGCGGCGCTGCGCGAGCTCGATGACCCCGATGAGGCGATCTTCTACACGTCGGGTCGCACCTCGAACGAGGCGGCCTTTCTCTACCAATTGCTGGTGCGCGGGCTCGGCACGAACAACCTGCCCGACTGCTCGAACATGTGCCACGAGTCGAGCGGGTCGGCGCTGACCCAGACGCTCGGCATCGGCAAGGGCACCGTGTCGATCGAGGACATCCACGATGCGTCGCTGTTGATCGTGGCGGGGCAGAACCCGGGCACGAATCATCCACGGATGCTGACTGCGCTCGAGAAGGCGAAGCAGCGCGGTGCCACCATCATCGCGGTCAACCCGTTGCCGGAGGCGGGACTGGTGCGCTTCGAGAACCCGCAGACGGTGCGCGGGGTGATCCTCGGCGGCACGAAGATCGCCGACCAGTTCGTGCAGATCCGGCTCGGCGGCGATCAGGCGCTGTTCCAGGCGATCGGCAAGCACCTGCTGGAGACGGATGCTTCGACAGGCTCAGCAACCGCGGGGGGCGATGCTTCGACAGGCTCAGCAACCGCAACCGCAACCGCAACCGCGGGGGGCGGGCTCGACCACGACTTCATCGCGCGGCACACGTCGGGGTTCGACGCCTACCGGCAAGCGATCACCGAGGTGCCGTGGTCGGAGCTGGTGGCGGCCACCGGCATTCCCGAGGCGTCGCTGCGGCACGTCGCCGACACCGTGCGCACCTCGCCCGCGACCATCGTGTGCTGGGCGATGGGACTCACCCAGCACAAGCACGCGGTGCCCACGCTGCGCGAGATCGTCAACGTGCTGCTGCTGCAGGGCAACATCGGGCGCCCCGGCGCCGGCGTGTGCCCCGTGCGCGGCCATTCCAACGTGCAGGGCGACCGCACCATGGGCATCTACGAGAAGCCGCCGCTGCCCTTCCTCGAAGCCCTCGACGCGGAGTTCGCGTTCTCGGCGCCGCGCCCGCACGGGCATGACACCGTCGCCGCCATCCGCGCCATGCGCGACGGCAAGGCGAAGGTGTTCATGGCGATGGGGGGCAACTTCGTCTCGGCCACGCCCGACACCGCCGTCACCGAGCAGGCGCTGCGCGCGACCGAGCTCACCGTGCAGGTGTCGACCAAGCTCAACCGCTCGCATGCGATCACGGGCAGGCGCGCGATCATCCTGCCCACCCTCGGGCGCACCGATCGCGACCGGCGCACCGGCCGTGACGGCGTGGTGCGCGAGCAGAAGGTCACGGTGGAAGACTCGATGAGCGCCGTGCACGCCTCGCGCGGCCGGCTCGCGCCGCCCGCCGACGACCTGCTCAGCGAGGTGGCGATCGTGGCCAGGCTGTGCGGCCTGCTGTTCGGTGCCGATCCGGTGCGCGAGAACGTGCCGCACGCCGACTGGCACGCGCTCGAGGTCGACTACGCGGCGATCCGCACGCACATCTCGCGCGTGGTGCCCGGGTTCGACGCGTTCGAGCAGAAGATCGACAAGGGCCGCACGTTCGTGCTGCCCAACGGTCCGCGCGATGACCGCAGCTTCGCCACCGAGACGGGCAAGGCGATGTTCACGGTGAACCCGCTGGAGTATCCGGCGATCCCCGCAGGGCGCCTGCTGCTGCAGACGCTGCGCTCGCACGACCAGTACAACACCACCATCTACGGCAAGGACGACCGCTACCGCGGTGTCACCGGGGGCCGCAGGGTGGTGTTCGTGAACGCGCACGACATCGCCTCGCTGGGCTTCGCCGAGAACGAGCTCGTCGACCTGGTCTCGGAGTGGACGGGCGCCGACGGCGTCGTGCAGGAGCGCCGTGCCGCCAGCTTCCGCATCATCGCCTACAGCACCCCGCGCGGCAACGCGGCCGCGTACTTCCCCGAGACGAACGTGCTCGTGCCGCTGGACTCGGTGGCGGATGTCTCGGGCACCCCGACCTCGAAGTCGGTGGTGATCCGGCTCGAGCACCGGGCGTGACGGCGTGTGCTCGTCGCGCCGATAGCATGCGAGCATGACCAACGCGCAGGTGATGACCGTGCTCGGCCCGGTGGCGGTCGCCGAACTGGGCCGCACGATGCCGCACGAGCACGTGCTGTGCAAGGAGCTCGGCATGGGCGAGGGGCCGCTCGACGACCTCGCCGGGGCGGTCGACGACCTCAAGGCGCTCAAGGAGGCGGGCGGCGGTGCGATCGTCGACCTCACGTCGGGCGACCTGGGGCGCCGCCCGGCGCTGATTCGCGAGGCATCCGAGCGCTCCGGGGTGCACATCGTGATGGGCGCCGGCTGGTATCGCGAATCGTTCTATCCCGAGGATTTCAACCAGGTGTCGCTCGGCGAGCTCACCGAGCGGCTGCTCGCCGACATCGCCGAGGGCGAGGATGGCGTGCGCCCTGGCGTAATCGGCGAGATCGGTGCCGACCACGCCTATCTCTCGGCCGTCGAGGAGCGGGTGCTGCGCGCGTGCGCCCGCGCGCAGCGCGAGACCGGGCTCGGGATCGTGCTGCACGCCGTGATGAGCGAAGTGGGATCGTGGCAGCTCGACGTGCTCGAAGACGAGGGTGTCGATCTGCGCCGCGTGGGCGTGGGGCACTGCGACCTCTACCCTGACGTGGACTATCACACGCGACTCGCCGAGCGCGGAGCGTTCGTGATGTATGACACGCAGAGCCTGCCGAGTGCGCACTTCGACGACCTGCGCATCGCGAACGCCGCCGAACTGGTGCGACGGGGCTTCGGCGACCAGCTGCTGATCTCGCACGACGTGTGCACGCCGAGCGGCCGGAGGGCCGGTGGCGGCCCCGGCTACTCGCGCACCATCACCGCGACGATGCCCGCTCTGATCGACGCGGGGGTGCCTGCTGAGGTCACCGAGCAGATCATGACGACCAACGCCTGGCGGCTGCTGGCGGGCGCCGCCTGAGGTCGCCGGCCTCTTGCCCTCGTGCACTCCGGCGCAGCGGGCGGCCGGCCCTCGTTAGGCTGGAGGCATGCCCACCGCCGCCGTGCTCACGGTGTCCGACCGTTCCGCTGCGGGTGAACGTGCGGACACCGGTGGCCCGGTCGCCGTGGCCGCACTGCGGGCGGCCGGGTTCGACTGCCCAGAGGCGACGATCGTGCCAGATGGTGCCGACGGCGTGGCGGCAGCGCTGCGCGCACTGCTCGCAGTCGGGGCCCGTCTCGTCGTCACGACGGGGGGCACGGGGGTGGGCCCGCGCGACCGCACCCCCGAGGGCACGGTCGCCGTGCTCGACCTGGTGCTGCCGGGCATCGCAGAGCAACTGCGGCGCACCGGTGCCGACAGCATCCCTGCGGCGATGCTCTCGCGCGGGGTCGCGGGCATCGCAGGCGACGCTCTGATCGTCAACCTGCCGGGTTCGCCCACCGCCGTCACCGAGGGCATGCCTGTCATCCTGTCGGTCGCGCGCCACGTGCTCGACCAGCTCGACGGCGGAGGGCACCCGTGACCGTGCGGCTCGCGGCGATCAGCGCTGAGCCGCTCGACCTCGATGCGCACCTCGCCGCGGTCGACGACCCGGCCATGGGCGCCGAGACCACGTTCGTCGGTCGCGTGCGCGACCACGATCAGGATGCGGCCACCGCCGTCGTGGCGCTGGAGTACACGGCGCACCCCGACGCCGAGGCCGCGCTGCGTGCGCTCGCCGAGCGGGCCGTGGGCGACACCGGCGCGATCGTCGCCGTGAGCCACCGGATCGGTCGGCTCGCCGTGGGCGACGCGGCGGTGGTGATCGCCGTCGCCGCGGCGCACCGCGGCGAGGCGTTCGCCGTGTGCCGGGCCGTGATCGAGGCGATCAAGGCCGAGCTGCCGGTGTGGAAGCGGCAGGTGGAAGCCGACGGCACGACGGCGTGGAAGGGCATCGGCGGCTGAGCGCTGCGCGTCGCCGGCTCAGAGCGCCAGCAGGCGGCGCAAAAGCACCTCGATCCGCACGAGCGCGGTCGCGTCGACCCGCCCGAACCGCCGGCTCAGCCGTAGCGGTGAAATCGCGCGGATGTCTTCGCACTTCACGTAGCTCGTCGCGCGCAGGCCTGAGGCGCCCGGCTCGATCTCGACATGTGTGGAGCGGTCGCGGAAGGTGCGAGTGATCGGTAGCACGGTGATCACCGGTGGGTGGGATTCGAGCCACGGCTCGGCCGAGACCACGACGACGGGGCGACGCATGGCCTGTTCGTGCCCGATCGGATCACCGAGGTCGGCGAGGTAGATCTCGCCGCGCCTCACCACTCGTCCTGCTCGCTCAGCATGTCGTCGGCGGCGTCGGCGAGGTCGTCACGAAGCGTGGCGGCGTCGCCGAGAGTGCGGTCCGCCGCCGTGCCGAGCTGAGCATGCTCGTCGCGCACTCGCGCCCAGAACTCGCGGTCCTCATTCTCGTCGAGCGCGCGCTCGATCACCTGGGCCAGCGGAATGCGTTCCCGCTCGGCGCGCAGCGCGAGCCGATCGCGCAACGCGCTGGGCACCTTGATGGTCGTGGTCGCCGGCATACCCAGAAGTATACCGTGCGGGCTACCCGCCGGCGAAGGGCGGGAGCACGTCGACGAGCACTGCGTCGGCCAGCACCGCATCGTCGTCGACGCGGGCGCCGTCGACGAGCACGGCGCAGCGGGGCAGGATGCCGCCGAGCGCCGGGTGATCGGCCACCAGCCCCGCGCGGAGCGCACCGAGGGTGCGCTCCGCGCGCTCCTCCTCATCGCGCCCCGTGGCCTCCTCGGCGGCCGCGGAATACCGCACCCGTGCCACCACGGCTCCCCGGGCCGGGGCAGCTCGGTGCCCCCCCCGACAGCGGGG
>CAYLMS010000073.1:0-7358 GCA_964384455.1 uncultured Microbacterium sp.
CTCGGGTGGACCGCGCCGTACCACCTCGTGCACGACCTCGGGCACCGGGTCGAGCGCGGCGTACGGGTAGCTCGGTGCGCTCAGCACCACGAGCGCCACCGCGGAGTCCATGCGTGCGGCGACGGCCGAGGCATCCGGCCGCCCCGTGCGCAGGTCGACGGCGACGAGGTCGAGGTCGAGGTCGAGCAATGCCGCCGCCTTGCGGAAAGCGGCGTGCACGGTCACCGGGGCCACCAGCCGCGCACGCCCGGCGCCGCCGCGTGCGCGCCACGCGTCGCGCGCCGTCTTCACCGCCAGCAGGCAGCTCTCGGTGCCGCCCGACGTGGCCGTGCCGACGACCTCGTCGTCGGCGTGGAACACACGGCGGGCGAAGTCGACGAGCTCGCGCTCGATCACCGCGACGGAGCGGAACGTGGTCGGGTCGAGCGCGTTCACGGGCTGCATCGCGCGCACGGCCGCCGCGGCCAGCTCGTCGAGGTCGTCGCGGCCCGGGTCGTACACGTACGACAGCAGCCGACCGCCATGGGTGGGCGCGTCGAGCGCGCGCAGTGCGTCGAGCCGGGCCAGCACGGCCGCGGGATCGATCATTCCGGTGCCTCCCCTTGCAGGTCGATGTCTTCGCGGCGCAGGCGGTAACGGGCCAGCGGCAGCAGGCTGAGCAGGGTGAGGGCGGCCGGCACGGCAGCAAAACTCACGGCGATCCCGGTGATCGCCGACCCCGGCTGCCAGACGATCGCGCCGGCCGTCGACTGCACGTAGCCGGTGATCGTCAGCACGACGGTCAGTGCCGCAGCGCCCAGCGCCATGCCCATCGTCTCGCCCGCCGTCCAGACGCCACCGAACACGCCGGCGCGTCCTGCACCGGTGCGCCGGGCATCGTGCGAGATCACGTCGGGCAGCATCGCCATGGGGAGGGCCTGCATGCCCGCATACGCCGCACCGGCGAGACCGACGGACGCGTACATCCACGTGCCGGGAACCCAGATCGCCGCCGTCAGCGACACGGCCGCCACCGCGAACAGGATCGACGCCGCCACGAACGACCTCTCCTTGCCGAGGCGTCGCGACAGCGCGTTCCACACCGGGGAGAACAGGATGGCGGGGCCGATCAGAGCGACGAACAGAAAAGTGAGTGCGTCCTTGGAGTGCATCACCCACACGGCGACGTAGTTCGCGGCCGCCAGCATCATGCCGGTCGCCACCGCCTGCAGCACGAAGGTGCCCAGCAGTGCGCGGAAGGCAGCGCTGCGTCGCAGCGCGGCGAGACCCTCGCCGTAGCCCGCCGACAGCGGCGGGCGCGGTGCGTGCGGCTGCGGCATCCCGCGCGGGGCGACCGTCGAGGCGACCAGCATGCCCGCGCCGATCACGACGCCCGCGACCAGCGCCATGACGAGGTAGCCGAAGTAGGGGTCGCCGATGTCGCGCAGCAGCGGGCCGCCGGCGCCGAAGAGCAGGATGGCCACGCTGAGCAGCGCGACGCGGGTGGTGAGCAGGCGCGTGCGCTGATCGTAGCGATCGCTCAGCTCGGCGGGCAGGGCGATGTAGGGCACCTGGAAGAGGCTGAACGCGGTCGAGGCGAGGATGAAGGCGACGGTGACCCAGAGGGCGGCGGTCGCCGGCGCGACGCCGGCGGGCACGGCGAACGTGACCAGGAACGCCACCGGAAGCGCCGCGGCGCCGATGCGCATCAGTCGTCGCCGCGAGCCCGTGCGCAGCAGCGAACGGTCGGACAGCCCACCGATGGCAGGATCGACGAGCACATCCCAGACCTTCGCCGCCGACACCACGATCCCGGCCACCCAGGGCACCACGCCGAGCGTGTCGGTGAGGTAGAACACGAGCACGAGACCCGGCAGCGTGGCGAACCCGCCCGTGCCGATCGACCCGATCGCGTACCGCGCCACCGTCGAGGTGGCCAGCCGCGACGACGCTGTGCGTGGCATGGTGCGATCCTAGGGGCGCGGGTCGCTCCCGGCCTGCAGCGCCGCGTCGGCCAGCGCCGCGGAGGCGGCGGCATCCGTCATCCACAGCCCGGTGACGACGGCGCGGATGCCGCCCGCTTCGATCGCGGGGGCCAGCGCAGCGTCCTCCTCGGCCACCAGCCACGCGTCGAGCAGCCCACCCGTGCGGCGCGAGCCGTAGTGCGCCGCCACGGCGTCGGCGGAGCACGGCACGCCGATCGCGGCGAGGCACACGTCGGCCATGCCGCGCACCACGCGGCCGCCGATGATCGGTGAGACGCCGACGACGCGGGCGCGGGTGGCGCGCAGGGCATCGTGCACTCCCGGCACGGCGAGGATCGGTCCGAGCGAGACCACGGGATTCGACGGGGCCAGCAGCACCACGTCGGCTGCGGCAATGGCCTCGATCACCCCTGGCGCGGGACGCGCGCGATCGATGCCGGGATTCTCGAACGCGGTGGGCGCCAGCCCTGCCCGGTGCCGCGTCCACCACTCCTGGAAGTGCAGGCGCGTGCCGTCGGCGAGCCGCACGCGGGTGTCGACTTCGGCATCGGTCATCGGCAGCAGGTGCGCCCCGAGCGGCCAGCGCTGCGACAGGCGTTCGAGCACCTGCGAGGGGCTCAGGCCCTCGCGCAGCCAGCCGGTGCGGGCCAGGTGGGTGCCGAGGTCGAGGTCGCCGAGAGTGAACCAGGGCCAACCCGCCCCCCATCCCTGCAGTTCGGCGTTGACCCGCTCGGTGTCGCCCGCGCGCCCCCAGCCGCGGACGGTGTCGTTCACCCCGGCCAGTGCGTACAGCACGGAGTCGATGTCGGGCTGCAGCCGCACGCCCGCCAGCCACAGGTCGTCGCCGGTGTTGACCACGATGGTCGCCTCCGGGTCGCCGCGGCGGGCCAGCGCCGCACGCACGCCGAGGCTGAAGCGCGAGCCGCCGACACCGCCGGCGAGCACGACGGCGCGGGTCACGGCTGCAGTTCGTCCGCAGCGTGCGGCAGCGAGAAGTGCGACACGGCCTCGATCAGCGAGTCCACGGTCTGCAGCCGTGCCACCACGTCGACGGGCAGGCCGGTGCGCTTGGCGTCCTTCGCGGTGCGCGGCCCGATGGCGGCGATCACGGTCGTCGGCGGGATGGCGGGGAACTGCACCCGCACCTGCTCGGCGACCGAGCCGCTGGTGACCAGGATGGCGTTGATCCGGCCGTTCGCCACGTCGCGGGCGATGCGCTCGGTCACGGGCACGCCGACGGTGCGATACGCCACCACGCTGTGCACATCGTGCCCGGCATCGATCAGACGTTTGGTGAGGATCGGCTTCGCCGTCTCGCTGCGCAGCGCCAGAATGCGGCGCGGCGCCGGCTCGAGCGCGATGAGTTGCTCAGCCATGCCTGCGGCGGAGTTGTCGCGCTCGGGCACCAGGTCGACGCGGTAGCCCACCGCCTGCAACGCGGCGGCGGTGGTCTCGCCGACGGCGGCGATCTGCGTCTGCGGAGGAATCTGCACGCCGTGCGCGAAGAGCACGTCGACCGTGGTCGCGCTGGTCACCGTCAGCCAGTCGAACTCGCCGGCGGTCAGGTCGGCCAGCGCGGAATCGAGCGTCTGCTGGTCGTTGGTGGGCGCGAAGTTGATCAGCGGCGCCACCACCGGAACCGCGCCCTGAGAGCGCAAAGTCGCCGCCACTCCGTCGCCCCAGGGACCGCCACGGGGAACGAGCACCCGCCAACCGACCAGCGGTTTGGCCTCGGTGGCGCGCGTGGCTGCTTCGTTCATGGACCGGCTCTCGTGGTGTCGACCGGCCGCTCGGATGTCGAGCGACCGACGGATCGCGCCCCGTTCTCCGGGTTGCTGTCGTCGGCAGCGTCGGCACCATTGCCACTGCCCAGTGTCCGAATATACCCCCCATCCGGCTGTTGTGTCCGGTCGGGGCCCAGCGGCCCCGTTGCGGTGCCCCCGCACGCCCGCCGGTGCGGCCGCCGCTGCCCAGTGATCGCAGGCCCACCCGCCCGTGCGGCCGCCGCTGCGGGGATCGCAGGCCCACCCGCCCGTACCGCCGCCGCTGCGGGGATCGCCCCGACACGCCCGTGCGGCCGCTTCTGCGGGGATCGTCCCCGACACGCCGCGGCAGGATGCCTCAGGCCCGCGTGTCGCCCACAATCCCCGCATCCGCTGCCCGGCGCCCCCGCGCGGCGCAAGGCCCGCGCCCCGCGGCGGCGTCAGCGGGTGTACAGCCGCACGGCGCCCCACACGGCCGCGCCGACCGCGACCGCCACGCCCACGACCGCAGCAGCCACCAGCACCGGCTGCGTGCGCGACAGCGCCCTGGCACGCACCGCGCACCGCTGTGCGGCCTCGGCGGTGCGGCGAGGCACGTTCGCCTTCTGCTCGATCGCGGCCAGCGCGGCTTTGAGCTCGGCGCGTGCCAGCTCCACGGGATCGGCGATGCCGCCGGGAACGACGGTGTCAGGCACTGGCACAGGCACGGATTCAGAACTCATCGCCGAACTCCTTCACGATCCTCGCGTCGCTCGCCACGGCCTGCACCGGGTTCTCGCGTCGGCTCAGCCGGCGAAAGCGCCGCAGCCCGAGCAGCGCCAGCACCACCGTGACCACGAGCATGAGGCCGAACACGACGAGCGCCGACAGCCATACGGGCCACCACGACGACAGTCCCGCGATGACGAAGGCGCCGAACACCGGCACCGACCAGAACAGCACGAACAGCGCACCGGCGATCCAGCCTGCGCCGACTCCGGCGTCCTTCGCCGTGCGGCCCACCCAGGCCTTCGCGGCATCCACCTCGGCGAGCACGAGATTGCGCACCAGTTCGGGGATGTCGCCGATCAGCGTGAACAGGCTGTCGTCGGCCCGATCGCGCCGCGGCCGCGGTGCGCTCATTTCAATCCCCCGACGCGAGGTCGGTGACGGCATCCGCCGACTCGCGCGCCGCCAGACGCACCTCGTCGGCCGAGCCGCGGGAGGCCTGCACCGCGGCGTCGATCCGCTGGCCGGCGGTGCCCTTCTCGGCAGCGGCCTTGCCGATGCGCACGGTGGCCACCCACAGCGCGCCGGGCAGCGCCATCACGCTCGACTTGGCGAAGTCGCGAGCCTTGTCCACCCGTGCCTGCACCGGGTCGAGCTGCCACACCTTGAGCGCTTGCGCCTTGATCTGCTCGTAGCGCTGGCGACCCGCGCGCGTGCCGAGCACGTAGCCGATGCCGAGGCCGATCACGAGTCCTGCCTTGCCTCTCATGGGTCTCCTCCCGACGGGGCGGTGTGCGCCCGGAACCTCCAGAGTATCGCTGTATTCCCGTTCCGGCATCCGTCGTCCGACATCAGCCCCACAGTGCGGCGCGGCGCACGCGTTCCGCCTCTGCGGCGGCGTCGGCGACGACGTTCGCGAGTCCGCTGCCGGCCAGCCAGGCGCCGGTCGCACCGATCCCCGGCACGGCGTGGATGGCGGCCCTGAGGTCTCGCGCGGCACCGGCGTGACCGATCACCGAACCCGGCGCAGCCGCGGTGAAGCGCTCCCGATGCGCCGCCACCAGCGCATCGGCACCGAGCGGCAGTCCGAGCAGCAGGCGCGCCTCGGCGAGCGCCAACTGGGCCGCGGCGTCGTCGTCGAGCCCGGCCGTGGCGGGCGGGCGACCGGGCGCCCCGAACGACACCCGCACCACGTGCCGCCCCGCGGCAGCCGCGGCGAGCCAGTCCCACTGGGCGGTGGCGTGAGTGAGCGCGACCGCGCGGTGCGAGCCCGGCACGGTGAGCACCCCCGCGCCGCGGGGGGCGCCGTCGAGCGCCGGCGCGTCGAGCACGAGCACGACGGTCTCGACGGCGCAGCCCGCGGGGGATGCGAGCGAGCCCAGAGCCGGCAAGTGGGGGGCGAGCAGGCGCCGCGCGGCGGAGTCGGGCACGGCCAGGATAACCGCGTCGGCGAGCGCGAGTGCGTCGCGCGGGCCGCCGGTCGCGTCAGCGGGGATCGCGGTATCCGCGGGATCGCCGGACGCGTCGCCGATTGAGTCGTAGGCCGCGTCAGCGGCGCCGGCACCGCCCGCCGGGTCGCCGGCCGAGACGGCGCCGGCCGCATCGGCACCGGATGCCACGACCCGCACGATCCACCCGCCGTCGTCGCCCGGCTCCAGCGCCGAGGCCGCCGTCCCGAGGCGCACCTGCACGCCGTAGGCGTCGAGCCC
Organism: uncultured Microbacterium sp.; assembly: GCA_964384455.1. Lineage (GTDB taxonomy): Bacteria > Actinomycetota > Actinomycetes > Actinomycetales > Microbacteriaceae > Microbacterium. The sequence continues at coordinate 6,145 of CAYLMS010000073.1, forward strand.
GTGCGCCAGCGCATCGACGAGCCGGGACATCCCGCCCACCAGCCCGGCGCCCGCGCCGCCCTCCGGCTGCGCGGCGACGGCGCCTGACAGCGACCCGGCCCGGGTGAGCGCGGCGGACAGCCCCGGCGCGGCGGCATCCACGTCGATCAGGTCGGGGTCGGCGAGATAGCGGCCCTGAGCGATCGGCGCGACCAGCCGCTCGAGCACCCGCTCGCCCATGCGCGTGCGCACCAGCCGGCCGAGGCTCTGCTCGCGGCCCACGGTGAGCGGCGGCCGCAGGCGATCGAGGTACGCGCGCCACGCTCCGCGCGTGCCGAGGATGCGGCGCACGTCGTCGGCGAACGGGTTCGCCGGGATGCCGAGCACGCCGTCCGCGGGCAGCGGCAGCGGCGGCGCGCCAGGCACGCCCGGCACGCCCGCAAGCCACTGCGCGGCGACCCGCGGCTGCACGTGGTCGCCCGCCAGCCCCAGCTCGGTGAGCAGGCCGGGCATGATGCCCGCGCGCAGCGAGAACCCGTCGGCGCCGGTGTCGACGGTGAGTCCGGCCACGTGGGCCGGGCGCACGGTTCCGCCCAGGCGATCGGCGGCCTCGACCAGCGTCACGGCGAAGCCGACCTTTGCACAGCTCATGGCGGCGACCAGTCCCGCCACGCCGCCGCCGACGACCACGACATGCGTGTCGCGCGCGTGCGCCAGCAGTTCGTCGACCTCGCTCATCGGCGCGCCCGACCGGCTTCGGCGTCACGAGTAGGCACCGCTCCATCCTCGCACCCGCGTCGCACGAGGCGCCCGGGGGTGCGACGATGGGCGCATGGCCCTGCACATCACCGCCGACCCCGACGCCGACGCGCTGCTGACCGATTCGCCGCTCGCACTGCTGGTCGGGATGCTGCTCGACCAGCAGGTGGCGATGGAGACCGCCTTCGCCGGGCCGCTGAAGATCGTGCAGCGCACCGGGCTGACGGATGCCGCCGCCATTGCCGCCGCCGACCCCGACGCGTTCGCCGCCGCGTGCGCGGCGCCGCCGGCGGTGCACCGGTTCCCCGGCTCGATGGCAAAGCGCGTGCAGCAACTGTGCCAGGCGCTCGTCGACGACTGGCACGGCGACGCCGCCACGCTGTGGACCGAGGGTGACCCCGACGGCGCGACCGTGCTGCGCCGGCTGCAGGCGCTGCCCGGATTCGGCGCCCAGAAGGCGAAGATCTTCCTCGCGC
>CAYLMS010000074.1:0-7352 GCA_964384455.1 uncultured Microbacterium sp.
TCCACAAGGCCAGGCAGATCATCGGCGCCGACCGGATGCCGGGTGCCATCGCGCCGGCGCCTCCGACGCCTCCGGCGCCGAGCGCCACGGCCGGTGTCGATGCCGAGCCGCCGCGGTACGGTGAACGCGCCGCTCCCGGCGCGGAGGACACCGACCCGCCGGGCGCGTGATCGAGCAGAAGTTGCGCATCGCGGTCGCGGGCATGCAGATGCCGGCGGTGCTCGCCGAACCCGCCGACGCGTGGGCGGTCGCGGTGGTCGCGCACGGCGCGGGCGCCGGGATGCGGCATCCCTTCCTCGCCGGCTTCTCTACAGGGCTGACGGCGGTGGGAGTCACCACCCTGCGCTTCGACTTCCCCTACCTGGCTGCCGGGCGGCGCATGCCGGCCCCGCCGGGCAGTCGATCCAGGCGTGGGACGCCGCGTTCGAGCTGGCTCGGGCGCACGCGGGTGCACGCCCGGTGTTCGCGGCGGGCAAGTCGTATGGCGGACGGATGGCGGCGCTCGGGGCGGCCCGACCGCCCGCGCACCGAGCACCTCCCGCAGATCGCGCAGCCGCAGCTGTTCCTCTCCGGCCGGCGGGACCCGTTCGTCGACCCGCACGAGCAGTTGGAGGCCGCGGTCGCGGCCTGCCAGGACGCCACCCTGGAGTGGCGGGACGGCGGGCACTCGTTCGAGGTGGCCGGCCGCAAGCAGCCCGCTGACGAGATCGGAGCGGGCGTGGCCGCGCCGGTGATCGAGTGGATGTTCAGGCAGCGGCGAAGCGGCGCGGCGACTTCGACACCAGCCGGACCGCCTCCTCGCTGATTCCCTCCCCAGGCCGAGTCGGAGCGCGGAGCCAATAGGAGTCCCCTCCGACCGCGCCGCCACGCTCGCGGGTGATCCGCCAACCCTGATTGTGCAGCCGCAGGTGACAGTTGCGGCACAGCGGCACGCCATCGTCGACATCCGTTGCGCCGTGATGCTCCCGCCAGTGGTCGAGATGGTGGTACTCGCATTGCGAGGGGGGTGCTGTGCACGACGGCCAGAGGCATCCGCCGTCGCGGGCGGCGATCGCGATCCGTTGTCGTCGCGTGAACAGGCGCTGCTCGCGCCCCAGATCGAGGGGGCGGCCGTGGGCACCGACGATGATGGGCAGCGCACCCGCATCGCAGAGGTACTTCTCCACGACGCCTCCGGGCAGCGACTGCCCGCCGTCTTCGAGGTGTGCGACGCCCGTCACCCGCATCCCACCGCGCTCGCCGTCGCCGCGCACCGCGGTTGCCTCGACGATGATGCGCACGCCGGGCTGACGGTCGCCGAAGGCTTGGCCGGGGTCGGCGTTGGCACCGGTGCGGAGCACGGCCATGAGCGTGTCGTACTGCAGTTGCTCGTGGGAGCGCAGGTCTGCGTCGGCTGCGGCGGTCTTCTGCTTCGCGTCGGGGCCGACGAACCGCGGCCCGCGCCGCGGGCGCAGCGCGGCCTGCAGGATGGCGTGCACCCACGCGGCCGCCTCGTCGTCGAAGACGAACCTGCCGTGATGCTGACCGCTCTCGTCGATCCAGGTGCGGAAGGAGCGGGCCTCGAATCGTTCGTCGAACCGGAGTGCCACTCCGGCCGGGTCGAGGCGGTCACGCGCGATCTGCGCCGCCACTCGCAGGTCTTCGACCGGGAGCGATGCAGACTCCGTGAGCAGCACCATGACGGCTTCGGCCCAGGCTGAGGGGAGGAACTCGGGGTCGAGGTCGGGGTAGCGGTCGATCGGGGGCTCACCCAGCCCCACCCGGATCGCATGGAACTGCGCCTGCGAGATCGTCGCGTCGGCGAGGGCGCCGCGCAGCGTAGAGAGCCAAAGCGGCGACCGCTGCCCGGCAGGTTCTGCCTGGCTGCGGGTGTCGGTCGGATCGGTCGCGTGCGCCGTGAGTTCTTCGCCAGCCTTCAGCGTGCGCGTGACATCGCCGCGCGACTGGCCGGTGATGGTCTGCACCAGTGAGGTGACGTTGCGGTGACCGCTGCGCTGTGCCAGGCCGCTGTAGCCGAGGTCGCGAGCCGATCGCCGAGCGGCCTCCGCCGACGCCGTCGCCATGACCACCTCAAGCGACCGGCGGGCATCGCTTCCATCGGCGAGCAACGCCAGCAGTGACTCATCGGCAAGACCGGCGATCGCAGCCGCGAGGTCGGCACCGGGCACGGCGTGCGCCATGCGCGTCGCCGCATCGACGAATCGCGATGCGATCGGAACTGCCGTGCTGGTCATAGAACAAAGATACGAGGAGCCTCCGACACTGGACCCTTACTGACGAGCCGCGATTGGTCTGCTCGGGTCACGAATGGGTCACAATCCCGACGCACCGGACGGTCATTGAAGCCGCAACCGGAGCAGGAGCGAATCGCCGTGTACCGCGTCGCGCTCCCTATCCCCGGTGGCGACGAACCCCAGTTTGTGAAGCACGTTGAGCGATGCGGCGTTCCACTCGCGAACCGTGGAAGCCAGATGGTCATAGCCGATTGCCGCCGCCTGATCGACGATCACTCGTGATGCTTCGGTCGCGAATCCTCGCCCCCAGAACTCCTGCAGGAACTCGAAAGCCAGTTCGGGCTCCTCGGGGTGACCGACGCTGTTCTCGACGAGCCCGCAATACCCGACCGGGACGGCGGTCTCAGATTGCTCAACGACGAGCAGTCCCGGTTTCGGTGTCTGCTTGTAGGCGCGAAGCCAGCCCTGCATCTCGGCAAGGGTGGGATGACCGTCGGATGTGATGCGTCGCCGTGAAGGAACGCGTTCGTCGCGCTCCTCCCACAGTTGGCGATGGAAGGCTGCATCGGCGACCTTCCATCGGCGCAGTCTCAGACGCTCCGAATGGAAGCCGCCCTGCTTCTGACGCGTGGCCTGGCGGTCCATGTCGGTAGTATGCCGCACCCGCTGCCTGTCAGACTCTCGGGTATGCATCTGTGCATCGATGGCCTCGCAAATGCCCGCGATCTCGGGGGACTGGAGCGTCGCGACGGAACGACGACACCGGCCGGAGTGTTCTCTCGCAGTGAAGCCCTCGATCGAGTCACTGAAGAGGGATGGCGTCGGCTGCACCAGTTCGGGGTGCGCACCGTGATCGACTTGCGGCGCCCGCGCGAGCGCACAGTGGTCACCGTCGCTCGCGGCATCACGGTGGTCGACGTGGACCTCGATGGCGACGACCCCGCCTTCTGGGCGCCCCTCGAGGCCGACGGCCGCTGGGGGACACCGCTCTACTATCCCGCGCACCTCGCGGAGCTCCCATCGCGGATGTCCGCGGTTCTGGATGCCATCGCAGCAGCGGCCGATGGAGCGGTGCTGTTTCACTGCGGCGCCGGTTGGGATCGGACCGGATTCGTGTCCGCCGTCCTGCTCAGTGCTCTCGACGTCACACCGGAGTCGGCCGCGGCCGACTATCTCTCATCGTTCGACAATGCCGAGGCGATGGCGGCGCTCCACGGGCGACCCATAGACGTGGACGAACGGCGCCACGTGCTCGACCGATTCGGGCATACGCCCGCGTCTGCCTTCCGCGAAGTATACGAATCCCTCGACCTGGAGGCCTGGTTCGCCGCCGCCGATGTGGCACCGGCGACCAGACGAGCTGTGCACACCTGGCGTGGCGCCGTGGAGCGCTGAGGTTACAGCTCGCAGGCCGCGCCCGCCTGGAGCGTCGGAGCGAGCGCGCGAGCGACCCCTTGCCAGGCGCACGCAGGGCCGCTAGGCTCTCTCTAATATCAGGCAAGAACCTTTCCAGTTCTTTGGGAGCAACGATGATCCGTCCTGTGCGTCTCGCGATCGGAGCCGCGATCGCGGCCGTGCTGACGGTGCTCGCCACCGCCGTGCCCGCCACAGCCGCCGATGCGGGCCCGAACCCGTGGCTGCCTACTCCCGGTGCGCACACGCGCGTGTTCCCCGCACTGCCGCTGCCGGCGCAGCTGTCCGCACCCTACGTGGACGTCACCGAGGTGGGCGACCTCGCCGACGTGGCCGCCGCATCGGGGTCGAGATACCTGAGCCTCGCGTTCCTGCAGACGGCGACGCCCGGCTCGTGCACCCTCACCTGGGCAGGAGACAGCTCCAAGCCGGCGTCGCCCGACGTCTACGGCGCGCAGCTCGACCGCATCCGCCGCCACGGCGGCGACGTCATCCCGTCGCTGGGGGGCTTCACCGCTGACACCACCGGCACCGAGCTGGCCGACAGTTGCACCGACGTGCCCGCCATCGCCGCCGCGCTGGAGAACCTGGTGTCGGTGTACAAGCTGCACCGGATCGACTTCGACATCGAGGCGGACTCGATCGACAACGCCCCCGCCGTCGACCGCCGCAACCAGGCCATCGCCGAGGTCGAGGCCTGGGCGTGCGCCCATCGCTGGCCGCTGTCGTTCTCGTACACGCTGCCCTCATCGACGCAGGGCCTCGCCGACAGCGGCATCGCGGTGCTGGCCTCGGCGGCGAAATACGGCGCACACATCTCCGACGTCAACCTGATGACCTTCGACTACTGGGACGGCGCACAGCACGACATGCTCGCCGACGCGCAGACCGCGGCCGCAGGACTCGTCGACCAGCTGAAGCAGACGATCATGCCGCGCGCGTCGCTGCGCGAGCGGTGGCGCACCGTCGGCATCGTGCAGATGAACGGCATCGACGACTTCGGCACCACCGAGGTGTTCAGCGTCGATCAGGTGCAGCCGCTGGTGCGCTGGGCGGCGCGTCAGGGCGTGCAGACTCTCAGCTTCTGGGCGCTGCAACGCGACAACGGTTCCTGCCCCGGCGTGGTCGGCTCCAACAACTGCTCCGGGATCGCGCAGTCCGATTGGGCGTTCAGCCGCGCGTTCGCGCGCTTCACCCGGCGCTGAGCCGCGCCACCCACGCCTCCACCTCGTCGGCGGTGCGCGGGATCGCCGCCGACAGGTTCTCCACCCCGTCGGCGGTGACCAGCACGTCGTCCTCGATCCGCACCCCGATGCCGCGGTATTCGGCCGGCACGGTGAGATCGTCGATCTGGAAATAGAGGCCGGGCTCGATCGTGAACACCATGCCCGGCTCCAGCACGCCGTCGTAGTACATCTCGCGCCGCGCCTGGGCGCAGTCGTGCACGTCGAGGCCGAGGTGGTGGCTGGTGCCGTGCACCATGTAGCGGCGGTGCTGGCCGCCGGCGTCGGCATCCAGCGCCTCTTGCGCCGTGACCGGCAGCAGCCCCCACTCCGCGGTGCGCCGAGCGATCACCGCCATCGCCGCGTCGTGCACCGCGCGGAAGCGCACACCGGGACGGGCGACGGCGAACGCGGCGTCGGCCGCCTCGCGCACCGTCTCGTAGACCCGGCGCTGCACCTCGGTGAACCGCCCGCCGACCGGGATGGTGCGGGTGATGTCTGCGGTGTACAGGCTGTCGACCTCGGTGCCGGCATCGATGAGGATGAGATCGCCTGCGACGACGGCTCCGTCGTTGCGGGTCCAGTGCAGATAGCACGCGCGCGGACCGGATGCCGCGATGGTGTCGTAGCCCTCCCCGTTGCCGTCGCTGCGCGCCCTGCGGTGGAACACCGTCTCGACCACGCGTTCGCCGCGCGGGTGGGCCACGGCGTCGGGGAGCGCGGCCACGATATCGTCGAACCCCGCCGCGGTGACCGCGACCGCGTGGCGCAGTTCGGCGAGCTCGTACTCGTCCTTGACCAGCCGCAGCTCCGACACGACCCGGGTGAGCTCCTCGTCGGCATCGACGACGAGGTCTTCGGCGCCGGCCCGGAAGTCGTCGAGTTGCGCCGTGGCCACACCGAGCTCGGCGGCCACCGCGGCGAGAGACGGGCGCGGGCCGATCCAGAACTCGCCGATCGAGGCGTCCGCGTAGAACTCGGCGGTGGTGCGGTCGGCGCGCTCGCGGAAGTGCAGGGTCACCGTGTGCCCGCCGTCGTGCGGCTCGAACACCAGCACCGAGTCGGGTTCGGCGTCGGCGCCCCAGCCGCTCAGGTGCGCGAACGCCGAGTGCGCGCGGAACCGGTAGTCGGTGTCGTTGCTGCGCTGCTTCATCGATCCGGCAGGCACCACCAGGCGCTTTCCCGGGAACGCCGCAGACACCGCGGCACGGCGTGCGGCCGCGAACGGCGCCTGCGCGCGCAGCGACGGTGCCGCATCGGGACGGTCCGCCCAGCCCCCGGCGATGGTGTCGAGGAAGCCGCGCGGGAACGGCTGACGTCGGTTCGTCGTGGAGGTCTCGGTCATGGCATCCAGTCTTCCACCGCGATCAGCGCACGGGTTCCAACTGCACCACCAGCGGACGGTGGTCGCTGCCGGAGCGGTCGAGCGACAGCAGCACGATCGACCCGGTGGCCCGCCAATGCCGGCCCGCCATCACATGGTCGATCGGTGCGCCGAGCAGGGCGGGGGCGGCGGTAGGCCAGGTGCCCACCGCCGCGTTGCCTGTGGCGGCCGCGGCATCCGTGCACCTGCCGAGAGTGCCACCGAGCGTGCCGAGCCCTGTCATGTGATCGAGCGTCGCGTTGAAGTCGCCCGCCATGATGACATCGTCGTTCGCGCACTGATCGGCGAGCCATCGCAGATCGTCGGCCCAGCGCTGCATATAGGCGGAGCGCGGCGCGACCGCGTGCACGGCCACGATGATCGGACCCTTGCCGTTGACCGGCATGGCGACCGCGCTCGGCACGGTGGAGGTGTTGCTCGAGCCGTCGAGCGACGAGCGGATCACGGAGTAGTTGCCCAGTCGCGGCGAGATCAGCACGGTCGTCGAGTTGGCGTCCCAGCCCGGGTACTTCGCGTTCAGCACCCACATCGGCCGACCCAGTCGGCGCATGTCGACGGCCACCTGGGTGCCGGCCTTCTCGGTGGTCTCGGGCAGGGTGACCACGTCGGCGCCCATCGCGACAGCGGTCTGCGCGATCAGCTCCGCCGGGGCCGACTCGCCCGCCGTGTTCCAGGTCATCACGCGGATGCTGTCCGCCGTCGCCGCGGGCAGGTTCTCGTCGCCGGTGCCGCGCATGACCAGCACGGCCGCGTTGGCGACGCCGCCGACCATTGCTTCAGGGACAACATGCTGCGCTTGGCCCAGCTGCCTCCCTGATGTCTGCGGCCCCTATCCAGAGCATGTCGGGACCGCCTTTGCCCTGTCTTTCAGGGCATTGGAAATCAAACCCTCGTTGAGCTCTGTCGTGGTCTGCTCTGAGCGCGCAGAAGATTCCGTCGTGTGCCCGTCCGGACGCCTGAAGCGAGAGTAGTCAACGTCTGCCATGGGGTTGAGTTCGTGAGGACGCAAACGGGCGGCCGGTACGTACGCGGTCACGTGAGTCATGCGGGCTGCTTCAGCACCAGGACTGCTTCCGTATGATAGAGCAAAACATCGTC
>CAYLMS010000075.1:0-7318 GCA_964384455.1 uncultured Microbacterium sp.
CGATGCCGTCCTCCTCACGCTTGTAGATCGAGCCGGAGGGACAGGAGGCGACGCAGCTCGGATTGAGGCAGTGCTCGCAAAGTCGCGGTAGATACATCATGAAGGTGTTTTCGAACTGGCCGTAAATGTCCTTCTGCACGGCCTCAAAATTGTAATCCTTGGAGCGCTTGTCGAACTCACCGCCGAGGATTTCCTCCCAGTTCGGCCCCCACTCGATTTTTTCCATCGGCTTGCCGGTGATCAGCGACAGCGGTCGCGCCACCGGCGAGGTCGGTAGCTCGGGAGCCTTTTGCAGATGCTCGTAGTCGTAAGTGAAAGGCTCGTAATAGTCGTCGATCTCCGGCAGATGCGGGTTGGCGAAAATTTTGGCCAGGATCGAAAGCCGCCCGCCTTGCTTCGGCACGATCTTGCCGTTCTTCTTGCGTTTCCAGCCGCCCTGCCAGCGTTCCTGGTTCTCCCAATCTTTCGGGTAGCCGATACCTGGCTTGGTCTCGACATTGTTGAACCAGGCATATTCCATGCCTTGGCGTGAGGTCCATACCTGCTTGCAGGTCACCGAGCAGGTGTGGCAGCCGATACATTTGTCGAGGTTCATCACCATCGCGATCTGGGCGCGGATTTTCATGACGCAGTCTCCTCGACGGCACGATCGACAGGATTGGAATGATCGAGCCAGTCGATCTTGTTGAGCTTGCGCACGATGACAAACTCGTCACGGTTCGAGCCGACCGTTCCGTAATAGTTGAAACCGTATGAAAGCTGCGCGTAGCCACCGACCATATGGGTCGGCTTGAGCAGCGTTCGCGTCACGGAATTATGGATGCCGCCGCGCAGGCCGGTAATCTGCGAGCCCGGCACATTCACGATCTTTTCCTGCGCATGATACATCAGGCACATGCCTTCATGGACGCGCTGGCTGACCACGGCGCGCGCCGCGATCGCCCCGTTCAGGTTGAACAGCTCGATCCAGTCGTTGTCGACGATGCCAGCCTGTTTTGCATCGGTCTCGGACAGCCACACGATTGGCCCACCGCGCGACAAAGTCAGCATCAGCAAGTTGTCTGTATAGGTGGAATGAATGCCCCATTTCTGATGCGGCGTGATGAAATTCAGCACGATTTCCGCTTCGCCATTGCTCTTCTTACCGAGCATTTCGGAGACTGTGCGGGTATCGACCGGCGGGCGGTAAACTGCGAAGCTCTCGCCGAAATCGCGAAACCAGCGATGATCCTGATAGAATTGCTGGCGACCGCTCAAGGTACGCCACGGGATCAATTCGTTCACATTGGTGTAGCCCGCTGTATAGGAGACATGCTCGCTCTCGATCCCAGACCAGGTCGGCGACGAGATGATCTTGCGCGGCTGAGCCTGGATATCGCGAAAGCGGATTTTCTCGTCTTCGCGCATCCGGGCCAGATGCGTGTGATCGCGTCCCGTTATTTTGCCCAGCGCCTCCCAGGCCTTGACCGCCACCTCGCCGTTGGTTTCGGGCGCCAGATACATAATGACTTCCGCTGCATCGATATCCGTCTCGATGCGCGGCCGGCCCTGTGTCGGGCCGCCGTCATTAACGCGATAGTTCAGGTCGCCGAGGCCCTTTACCTCCTGCTCGGTATTCCAACCAATGCCTTTGCCGCCATTGCCGAGCTTATCGGCTAGCGGACCAAGCGATGTGAAGCGACGATACGTGTTTGGATAGTCACGCTCGACCACCGTGATCTGCGGGGCAGTGATGCCGGGAATGAGGTCGCATTCGCCCTTCTTCCAGTCCTTGACATCGAAGGGCTGTGCAAGCTCGCCGGGCGTGTCGTGCTGGATGGGTGTGAGCACAACGTCTCGCTCGACGCCGAGATGGCCTTCGACCAGTTCGGAGAACCGCTTGGCGATGGTCTTGTAGGTCTCCCAGTCGCTGCGTGATTCCCAGACCGGATCCACCGCCGTCGATAGCGGATGAATGAAGGGGTGCATGTCGGAGGTGTTGAGGTCGTTCTTCTCGTACCAGGTGGCGGTCGGCAGCACGACGTCGGAATACAGACAACTCGTCGACATGCGGAAGTCGAGCGTGACGACGAGATCGAGCTTGCCTTCGGGGGCGGGATCACGCCAAGCAACCTCTTCGGGCTTGAGGCCATCCATCTCGCCGAGGTCCTTGCCCTGCAAACCATGCCGCGTGCCAAGGAAATGCTTCAGGAAATATTCGTGTCCCTTGCCCGACGAGCCGAACAGGTTGGAGCGCCAGATGAACAGGTTGCGTGGAAAATTGACCGGATCGTCCGGGTCTTCGCAGGCCATGGCCAGCTTGCCTGACTTCAGGCCGGCGGCGACATGGTCCTTCACCTCGGCGCCGGCCTTTTCCGCCTCGGCCGCAAGCGTGAGAGGGTTGACGTTGAGCTGCGGCGCCGAGGGCAGCCAGCCCATGCGCTCGGCCCTGACGTTGAGGTCGATCATCGAGCCGCGATAGGCGGCGGAATCGGCGAGCGGGGAGAGCAGTTCGGAAACGTCGAGCTTCTCGTAACGCCATTGGTCGCTGTGCGCATAAAAGAACGACGTGCCATTCATCTGGCGCGGCGGGCGCACCCAGTCGAGCGCAAAAGCCAGCATCGTCCAGCCGGTCTGCGGCCTCAGCTTCTCCTGTCCGACATAGTGTGCCCAGCCACCGCCCGAGACGCCGATGGTGCCGCACATCATCAGGACGTTGATGATGCTGCGGTAACCCATATCCTGATGATACCAATGGTTCATGCCGGCGCCGATGATCACCATCGAGCGGCCTTTCGTCTTCTCGGCATTGTCGGCAAAGCCGCGCGCCAAGGCGATCGCCTTGTCTGCGGTGACGCCCGTGATCGATTCCTGCCAGGCCGGAGTATAGGGGACGTTCTCCTCGAAGGAGGTTGCGCAGGCGCCGCCAAGTCCCCGGTCGAGCCCATAATTGGCACAGAGCAGGTCGAACACCGTTGCGATACGCGCCTCTCCGTCTGCGAGCACGACACGGCGCACCGGCACATTGCGTAACAGTACGTCACCGCCCTGGTCGTTCTCGGGGAAATGGTCGTGCAGCTTGCCGCCGAAATAAGGGAATGCCACCGGCACAACGTCGTCGCGACGATCGACAACGCTCAGCGCAAGGCGGATATCCTCCCCGGTTTCTCCGTCCTTTGGTTCAAGGTTCCAGCGTCCCGTCGCGCCATCTTCGCTCGGCCAACGATAGCCGCTCGATCCCTGTGGAATGACGAGCTCGCCGGTTTCTTCCGCGATTGCCACCGTCTTCCAATCCGCACGGTCGGCCTTGGGCACATCGACGAGATCGCTCTGCCGCACGTAGCGATCCGGTATCCAACGTTCGCCATCCTGACGCAGCCGCACCAGCATCGGCATGTCGGTGTAACGGCGCGTGTAATCCTGAAAATAGGGAACCTGGCGGTCGACGAAAAACTCCTTGAGGATGACATGGCCCATCGCCATCGCGAGTGCCGCATCGGTGCCTTGTTTGGGGTGAAGCCAAAGGTCGGAAAGCTTGGCAACTTCTGCATAGTCGGGCGTGATCGCTACGACCTTTGTGCCGTTATAACGCGCCTCGACGAAGAAATGGGCGTCGGGCGTGCGCGTCTGCGGCACGTTAGAGCCCCAGGCGATGATGTAGCCGGAATTGTACCAGTCGGCCGATTCCGGCACGTCTGTCTGCTCGCCCCAGGTCTGCGGGCTCGACGGCGGCAGGTCACAGTACCAGTCGTAGAAAGATAAGAGCGTGCCGCCGATCAGGCTGAGATAGCGCGAGCCGGAAGCGTAGGAGACCATCGACATGGCTGGGATCGGCGAAAAGCCAACGACACGGTCTGGCCCCCATTTCTTGATGGTATGGACGTTCGATGCGGCGATGATCTCGCTTACTTCATCCCAGGTGGAACGAATAAATCCACCACGGCCGCGCATCGACTTATAGGATTTTGCAGTTTCTACATTTCCGGTGATCGACGCCCACGCTTCGACGGGTTGCAGTGTCCTGCGCGCCTCGCGCCACGCCTTGATCAAGCGACCGCGCACCAAGGGATATTTGATGCGGCTGGCGCTATAGAGATACCAGCTATAAGACGCGCCGCGCGAGCAGCCGCGTGGTTCATGGTTGGGCATGCCGGGGCGCGTGCGCGGATAGTCGGTCTGCTGGGTTTCCCAAGTGACGACGCCGCTCTTGACGTAGATCTTCCACGAGCACGAACCGGTGCAATTTACGCCATGTGTCGAACGAACGATTTTATCGTGCTGCCAGCGCTGCCGGTAGCCCTCTTCCCACATGCGGTCCTCGTCGCGCAGCTCGCCATGTCCGTCAGCGAAGCTTTCACGCTTTCGGGAAAGGTAGGTGAGGCGCTCGAGGAAATGGCTCATTCTCTTTTCCCTTCCCGTTCAAGTTCGCGATGAGGATTGAGTTGCCGGCGCGCCCGCAGACTCACCCATGACAGGCGCACGACGCACCTCCGTCACGAAATTCAACACCAGCGAAACCGCGACGATGCCGTACAGCAGCATGAAGCAACTCGAATTGATCCCGAGCCTGTCGAGGATCGCGCCGAACATAATTGGCAGCAGAAAACCGCCAAGGCCGCCGGCCATGCCGACAATTCCGGAAACAGCGCCCATGGAGTCGGGAAAATCATCGCCGATATACTTGAATGTCGAGGCCATGCCGCAGGCGAAGGCGATACCCAGCACGAATAACAGGGCAGCGAAAAGCCAGATCGGCAGTGCAATTCCGAAGTGGGCCGGGCCATCAACAGTGTGAATGATCAATTCCGTCTTCGGATAGGAGAGCACGAACAGGCAGCCCCATGCAGCCCACAGCACCCACCAAGTTACGGCATGCGCGCCGAACCGATCCGACAGCCAGCCGCCGAGGGCGCGGAAAGCTCCGGCAGGAAGCGCGAAGCAGGCCGCCAACAGCGACGCCTGTGCGATCGATAACCCGTATTCCGTCTTGAAATACTGCGGCATCCAGATTGACAGCGCTGTAAAGCCGCCGAAAACGATCGAATAATACTGACAGTATTTCCACACCCGCGGCTCACGCAGCACGGCTAGCTGCGCGAACAACGACGGCGAGGTAGCGACCCTGGCGGGGTCCGGCGCAGAAAATATCCAGAAGATAACGGCTGTGACGATGAGCGCTGCGGCGTAGACCTTTGGTACCATCTGCCAGCCATAGGCATTGATCAGCCACGGCGCTACGAACATGTTGAGCGCTGCGCCGATGGTACCTGCACCAAAGAAGCCCATGGCAAATCCGCGCCGTTCCTTCGAAAAGAAGCGGGCGACATACGGCGTACCGACCGAGAACGAGGCGCCGACGAGCCCAAGCGCCAAGCCGAGGAACAAGAACTGCCACAGCGCCGTAGCGTAGGCCGAGATCCAAACCGGTACGGCGCAGCCCAGTAGCAGCGCCAGCATCAGCCGACGGCCACCAAGGCGGTCGGTCCAGATGCCGAGCGGTAACCGGAATAGCGCGCCGGTCAGCACGGGCGTTGCTGTCAGCAGACCAAACTCGATGGAATTCAGACCCAGTTGCGTGCGGATGGGAATGCCCGTCACGCCGAACATCATCCAGACGGCGAAACAGATCGTGAATGCCCAGGTCGTCGCAAAGAGAACGGTTAGGCTTCGACGTCCCGACATCCACACCCCTTCACAAGGCTCGGCTGTTTGCGATCGTAAGCCGATGGGTGCGGCGATCAATAGCCCAATAAAACTCTAGACCAGCGTGAGGTTAGCACCTTGTTTGAGGCCTTCTTTGCGTTCGAGCAAACAAGCTAATTGGAAAACGGGATAACGTGGAATTTTCCGGTTGCCCCTCGAATACGCCCACCGCGATGGCAGGAGCGCACGGTCGACAAAGTTGTTAGTCGTCGCCGGGATCACGCCCATGTTGCCGGGCGAAGCATCGACCCGATCGGCCTTTGTGCGTCAGGCGTCGCGATCACGGCCGTGCGTCCTAGGACTCCTTGACCGATAAAGATATATTTCACATATATGTTTTGGCATGCAATTACATTTGCTGCTCGAAGCCCGGTTTGCCGAGCCCAGAAGGACCCGACGATGACTCATGTGGTGACGGATAACTGCATTAAGTGCAAATACATGGACTGCGTCGAAGTTTGCCCCGTCGATTGCTTCTACGAGGGCGAGAACATGCTCGTTATCGATCCTGACGAGTGCATCGATTGCGGGGTTTGCGTTCTTGAATGCCCGGCCGAAGCGATCTTTCCCGATACGGACCCAGCGGCAGAACCGAAGTGGCTCGCACAAAATCACAAATACGCATCGGTGTGGCCGAACATCATCGCGAAGAAGACGCCGCCAACGGACGCCGACACATGGAACGGTATTCCTGGAAAGTTTGAGGAATACTTCAGCGAGAAGCCGGGCGCCGACTGAACATCCGCTATAGTTTTACAGCGAAGGAGGGACCATGGGCGTTAACATTCTCTGTACCGATGAAGCCACAGCGAGCGGAGGACGCGAAGGACGCGTCCGAAGCGCAGATAGCAGCATAGACCTTGCGTTCGTCGTCTCGAAAGCTTTCCGAGGTCCTAGAGCTGCGCGTCGAGGTCGGAGACACCGAAGTCAACATCATGGGATCGAAATCGGAACTGCTTCGAACGCTCATGGCCGCTTCGGGAGGAAAATCGGCGACGTTCATGGTTCTGTACTGAAATGGCGCACCCGACAGGATTCGAACCTGTGACCTTCGGCTTCGGAGGCCGACACTCTATCCAGCTGAGCTACGGGTGCCCTTAAATTTCACATAGTCCGGATGACCAACGCGGGTCAACGGAACAACGCCATATCAAACGCCAACAACCTTGTGCGCCTGGCTCGAGGCGATTCACTTCCAGCCGCTACGTCCCCGCTGTCAGAGCCTCACTACACCACACTCCGAACTGCTTACGCGGTGCTTACGCGAGATTTTGAAGGCTTCCGAAAAGACCATCGACATCGGGCAAGGTCTTGATTTTCTTTGTTGTCTCGATCTCCTTCGTATTCCAAATCCGCTTGACACGCGCCTTCGGAGGGCAACGCTCTATCCAGCTGAGCTACGGGTGCTTGGTCGCCGACGGAGCGCGGGTTCTAGACGAAGGCGGGGCTTCGCGCAAACGATCGTGCGGTCGCGTGGAGGGCGCGCCGGTTCGGCGCCCTCGTCCGGCGCCTCAGGTCACCGCCAGGTAGGCGAAGCGGGCCACGAACAGCGCCGCCAGCACGAACAGCAGGATGTCCTCGCGCCCCGCCTTGCCGCGCAGCAGCTTCAGCGCCGCGAAGGCGGTGATGCCGAAGG
>CAYLMS010000076.1:0-7217 GCA_964384455.1 uncultured Microbacterium sp.
CTTCGTCGATGAACAGCACCTCGCCCGGCGTGAGGCTCGACAGCAGGGCCGCGAGATCACCGGCGTGCTGGATGGCCGGTCCGCTGGAGAGCCGCAGCGGTCGACCGCTCTCGTGCGCGACGATCATCGCCAGCGTGGTCTTGCCGAGGCCCGGCGGCCCGGACAGCAGGATGTGGTCGGCCGGGCGCTGCTGCAGGGCAGCGGCGTGCAGCAGCAGCTGCAACTGGCCGCGCACCTTGGGCTGGCCGACGAAGTCGCCCAGCGACGCCGGTCGCAGCGCGCCCTCGATCGCCAGCTCGGTCTCGTCGGCGGGTGCGTCGCCCGCGCGTGCGTCACCCACGGCGTGCCTCCGCTCCGCGCGCAGGGCCGAGTTCCGCGAGGGCGAGCCGCAGCAACGCGTTCACCGATCCGCGATCGGCGTCGCCGGCGTGCGCCGCCACCGAGGCGGCGGTGTCGGCGGCGATCCGCTCAGGCCAGCCGAGGCCGGCGAGCGCGGCCGCGACCTGGCCGAGCACGGCGGCGGAGGCATCCGGGGTCGCCGACGGCGGCGCGACGGGCGTGGCGAGCTTGCCTGCCAGGTGCACGACGATCAGCTTCGCGGTCTTGGGGCCGATTCCCGACACCCGCCGGAAGGGCGCATCGTCTTCGTCGGCGACGGCGCGGGCGATGCTGTCGACATCCAGCTGCGCGAGCACGCCGAGGGCTGACCGCGGGCCCACGCCCGGCACGGTGAGCAGCTGCTGGAACACCGTGAGCTGCTCGCGGTCGGCGAAGCCGAACAGCGCCAGCGCGTCCTCACGCACGACGAGATGCGTGTGCAGCAGGATGCGGTCGCCGAGGTGCGTGCCGCGGGCCAGGGCCGGAGGCACCGCGACGCTGAGCCCCACTCCCCCGACCTCGACGACCAGCGCATCGAGATCGGCGTGCGCGACGGTTCCGTGCAGCGACGAGATCATGCAGCCAGCCTAGAGCGCGCATCGCAGGTATGTTCGAGCGACACGCGTCAGCGCCTTGCGGCGCGCTCGGCCTCGGCCCACGCGCGCTGCGCCGGGGTCAGCGGCGCGCCGGCCGGCGCGGGCGCGCCGCCGCTGCGCCAGGCGTGGCACAGTGCGAGCGCCAGGGCGTCTGCGGCATCCGCCGGGGTGGGCAGCGCGTCGAGCCGCAGGATGCGGGCCACCATGGTCTGCACCTGGCGCTTGTCGGCGGCGCCGTAGCCGGTGATCGAGGCCTTGACCTCGGTGGGGGTGTGCAGCGCCGCGCTCAGCCCGCGCTCGGCCGCCAGCATCAGCGCCACGCCGCTGGCCTGTGCGGTGCCCATCACGGAGTGCCGGTTCTGCTGCGCGAAGACCCGCTCCACCGCCACCACGTGCGGGGCGTGCTCGTCGAGCACCGCGCGGATGCCGCGAGCGATCTGCGCGAGCCGCAACTCGATCGGGGCGTCGGGCGCGCTGCGCACCACACCGACGTGCACGAGGCGCGCCGATCGGTCGGCGGCGACGTCGACCACGCCGACGCCGCAGCGGGTCAGTCCCGGGTCGATGCCGAGCACGCGCAAGGATGTCACCCGCCAAGGCTAGGCGCGGGCGCGAGCGCGTCGCCCCAGGCGCGCCCTACTCGTCGTCCTCGAGCTCGGCCTGCACCGCTGCCGACAGGTCGAAATTGCTGAACACGTTCTGCACGTCGTCGCTGTCCTCGAGCGCGTCGATCAACCGGAACACCTTGCGAGCCGTGTCGGCATCGATCTCGACCTTCAACGACGGCACGAACTCGGCATCGGCCGATTCGTAGTCGAAGCCGGCGGCCTGCAGCGCCGCGCGCACCGGCACGAGCGCCGCCGCCTCGGTGATCACCTCGAAGCCCTGCGGGTGCGGTTCCACCTCCTCGGCGCCGGCCTCCAGCGCGGCGAGCATGACGTCGTCCTCGCCGACACCGGCGCCCGACACGACTATCACGCCTTTGCGGGCGAAGTTGTAGGCCACCGAGCCGGGATCGGCCAGGGTGCCCCCGTTGCGGCTCAGCGCCGTGCGCACCTCGGCCGCCGCGCGGTTCTTGTTGTCGGTGAGGCATTCGATGAGCAGCGCCACGCCGTTCGGGCCGTAGCCCTCGTACATGATGGTCTGATAGTCGACCGACTCGCCCGACACGCCCGCACCGCGCTTGATGGCACGATCGATGTTGTCGTTCGGCACCGACGTCTTCTTCGCCTTCTGCACGGCGTCGTACAGCGTGGGGTTGCCTGCGAGGTCAGCGCCGCCGATCTTGGCGGCGACCTCGATGTTCTTGATGAGCTTGGCGAACGACTTGGCACGGCGCGCGTCGATGACGGCTTTCTTGTGCTTGGTCGTCGCCCACTTGGAGTGACCCGACATGCGATCGATTCTAAGCGACGCGCTCCGTGGGCTCCGGCGACGGGTCGCCCGGACACGCGCAGAGCGGCCGCTCGCCGTATCACCGCGCGCGGTGCGCGCTCCTCTCCGCATGGACGAACGCGCACGCGCACTCGACGCCGCCCACCGTGCTGCCGTGGGCTTTCTCGACTCTCTGGATGAGCGACCCGTGTGGCCACGCGCGACGATCGAGCAGATGCAGGCCGTGTTCGGCGGCCCGCTCGCAACGGACGGCGTGGATCCGGCCGAGGTCGTGGCGCAACTCGCGGAACGCGCCGACCCGGGTCTGGTCGCCATTCCCGGCGGGCGCTTCTTCGGATTCGTCATCGGGGCGACGCTGCCGGCGGCGCTGGCGGCGGACTGGCTCGTCTCGGCGTGGGACCAGAACTCGGGTTCGAGCGCGCTCACCCCCGCCACCGTCGCACTCGAGCGCGTGGCGGGCGAGTGGGTGTGCGAGCTGCTGGGGCTTCCGGCAGGCGCCGCGGTCGGCTGGGTCACCGGTGCGCAGGTGTCGAACTCTGTGTGCCTGGCGGCGGCCCAGCATGCGGTGCTGCGTCGCGCGGGATGGGATGCCACCGTGCGCGGGCTGCGCGGGGCGCCCCCAGTGCGCCTGGTGGTCGGCGAGCATCGGCACGGCTCGGTCGACCGCGCTGCGAGGTTCTGCGGCATCGGCGCCGAGGAGCTCGTGGTCGTCGGCGCCGACGACCGGGGACGGATGCGCCCGGATGCGCTGGCCGCGGCGCTGTCGACGGATGCCGACCTGCCGACGGTCGTCTGCCTGCAGGCCGGCGAGGTGCACACCGGCGCATTCGACCCGTTCGCCGAACTCATCCCGATCGCGCGACGGTGCCCGAACGTCTGGGTGCACGTCGACGGTGCGTTCGGCTTGTGGGCGGCGGCATCCGATCGTCTGCGCGGGCTGACAGCAGGAGCGGGAGATGCCGATTCGTGGACGACCGACGCGCACAAGACGCTCAACGTCCCCTACGACTGCGGCATCGCCGTGATGCGCGACCCGGCCGACGCGATCGCCTACCTGCGCACGGGCGGGGACTACCTGATGTTCTCCAGTCTCGATCCGTGGGACACCACTCCCGAGCTGTCCCGCCGCGGACGCGGGGTGCCCGCATGGGCCGCGCTGCGCAGCCTCGGGCGGCGCGGGGTCGCGCAGCTGGTCGACCGGCTGCACGCCAACGCGGTGCGCCTGGAGGCGGGGCTGCGCGCGGTGCCCGGCGTCACGGTGGTCAACCAGGTGCCCTACACGCAGGTGATGTTCCGGCTCGACAGCGATGACGCGACCCGCAGGCTGGGTGCCGACATCCTCGCCGACGGCACCGCCGTGGTCACGGGGGCCGAGTGGAACGGGCGGGCGGCCCTGCGCTGCTCGATGTCGTCGTGGGCGACGACCCCGGGCGATGTCGATGCCACCATCGCCGCGATCGCGCGGCTCGCCGACGAGCTCACCCGACGATCTTGACGAGCGTGCGCAGATTGCGCGTGGTGGTGCTGCGCCGATACTTCGCCTTGGCCAGGAGCTTTCCGAAGGCAGTGTCCACGGTGGTGCCCCTGAGCGGATTCCAGTAGAGCACGGCGGCGCCCGCCGCTATCGGGTCGGCGTGGGCGCTCAGTGCCCGCCCCTGGTCGGCGAGTTCCGTGATGATCGCAGGGTCGGAGGTGAACACCACATACGGCTGGCGTGCGGCGTCGCCCGCGTCGAACGGGAAGCCGGCGATGGCCTCCGCCAGCTCCTCGAGCGTGATCAGCACGATCCACGCGTCGTAGCCGAAGCGCTCGCGCAGCGCCTGCTCGATGCGCAGCTTGAGCGCGGCCGGCGCGGCATCCGACTCGAACCGCACGTTGCCGCTGGCCAACACCGTGCGCACCGCGGTCAGACCCAGCTCGCGGAACAGCTGGGCAAGATCGGCGGCGGGGACGGTGCAGCCGTCCACGTTAACACCACGCCGCAGCGCCACCCACGTAGTCATGCCGACATCCTGCCGCAGCCGTGCGACAGTGTCACAGCGAGAAGTCGAAACCGAAGCGCGAATTCAGCAGCGCGAACAGGTCGCGCGGGAACTTCGTGAGGTAGCCGGGAGCGGCCGCCAGCCGATGCGCGGCGCCGATGAACGGGAAATACAGCGGCCCGGCGGCGGTAGCGCCGAGTGCCGAGCGCAGCGACGTGATCTCGTCGCCGACCCGGCGCAGCGCGGTCAGATCGATGGGGCGCGCGAGCGGCAGCACGTCGCTCACGGGCATCACCCAGTGCGCCACCTCGGCCGCAGGGCGGCCCCTCGCCTGCCTTGTGCGGTCCTGCAGTGCGAGCGGGCCCAGCGCACGCGCCCAGCCGACGATGGCGTGCCGGCCGCGCGAACGGTCCCACACGAACACCGTGTCACCGGCCTGCACCACGCTCACCAGTTCGTGCGTCCACTCGAACCGCGCACCGGCTGCCTGTGCGGGCGCCGCGAGCTCGCCGTCGAGCACGCCTCCGGCGGGCGCGACCATCCAGTACTTCTCCTCGAGAAGCGCGGTCCACCAGTCGTTCAGCGTCACGTGTGCAATCTAGTCGCGCAGACTCAGCCGCGCATGCGGACCAGGTCGAGCAGGCGGGAGTGGAAGCGATGCTCGCCGCCCACCTCCGGGTGGAATGAGGTGGCGAGCAGGTTGCCCTGCTCGACCGCGACGACGCGGCCGTCGCCGAGTCTGGCCAGCACGCGCACGGCTTCGCCGACGCGCTCGACCACCGGGGCGCGGATGAACACGGCGTGCACCGCCGGCTCGCCGAGCTCCGGGATCGCAAGCTCGGTCTCGAACGAGTCGACCTGGCTGCCGAACGCGTTGCGACGCACGGTGACGTCGAGTCCCCCGACCGTCTCCTGCCCCGCGATGCCGTCGGTGATCCGGTCGGCCAGCAGGATCATCCCCGCACACGTGCCGTACACCGGCAACCCCGAACGGATCGCGTCGCGCAACGGCTGCTGCAGGCCGAACGCGCGAGCCAGCTTGTCGATCACGCTGGACTCTCCGCCCGGGATCACCAGGCCGCCGACCGCAGCCAGTTCGGCGGGGCGACGCACGAGCGCGACGTCTGCGCCGAGCCGACGCAACACCTGCACGTGCTCGCGGACGTCGCCCTGCAGTGCGAGGACGCCGATCCGCTCGGCGGTCACCAGCCGCGCTCGGCGAGCCGGTGCGGTGCAGGCAGATCGGTCACGTTGATGCCGACCATCGCCTCGCCGAGGCCGCGCGACACCTGCGCGACCACCTTCGCGTCGTCGAAGAACGTGGTCGCCTTCACGATCGCGGCGGCCCGCTCTGCGGGGTTGCCCGACTTGAAGATGCCCGAGCCGACGAACACGCCGTCGGCGCCCAACTGCATCATCATGGCGGCGTCGGCGGGGGTGGCCACTCCGCCCGCGACGAACAGCACGACGGGCAGCTGGCCGGTGGCGGCGACCTCGGCGACCAGCTCGTACGGCGCCTGCAGCTCCTTGGCCGCCACGTACAACTCGTCCTTGGTCATCGAGCGCAGCACGTTGATCTCGCCCGAGATCTTGCGGATGTGCTTGGTGGCCTCGGAGACGTCGCCGGTGCCGGCCTCGCCCTTGGAGCGGATCATCGCGGCGCCCTCGTTGATGCGCCGCAGCGCCTCGCCCAGGTTGGTGGCACCGCACACGAACGGCACCGTGAAGTTCCACTTGTCGATGTGGTTGACGTAGTCGGCCGGCGAGAGCACCTCGGACTCGTCGATGTAGTCGACGCCGAGCTCCTGCAGCACCTGCGCCTCGACGAAGTGGCCGATGCGCGCCTTCGCCATCACCGGGATCGACACGGCGGCCTTGATGCCGTCGATCATGTCGGGATCGCTCATGCGCGACACGCCGCCCTGCGCCCGGATGTCGGCGGGCACGCGCTCGAGCGCCATCACGGCGACCGCGCCGGCATCCTCGGCGATCTTCGCCTGGTCGGGGGTGACGACGTCCATGATGACGCCGCCCTTCAACATCTCCGCGAGACCGCGCTTGACGCGTCCGGTGCCGATCTGGGGGGTTTCAGTCATAGCACCAGATTCTACTTGGGCGCCCACGGGCATTCGATCGCGCGAGACGTCCACCGTCACGCCACCGCGCCGACGATCCGTCCGGATGCCGCGACTGCCAGGATCGAAGGGTGAAGGTGCTCTCCATCCAGTCCGCCGTGGCCTACGGCCATGTCGGCAACTCGGCCGCCGTGTTCCCGCTGCAATGCCTCGGCGTGGAGGTGCTGCCCGTGGCCACGGTGATGTTCTCCAACCACACCGGCTACGGGGCGTGGCGCGGCCCGGTGCTGGCGCCCGACGATGTGCGCGAGGTGATCGCCGGCATCGCCGACCGCGGGGTGCTCGGCGAGATCGACGCGGTGCTCAGCGGCTATCAGGGCTCGGAGGGCATCGCCGAGGTGATCCTCGACACGGTGGCGCAGGTGAAGGCGGCGAATCCCGCAGCCGTGTACGCGTGCGATCCGGTGATGGGCAACGCCGCCAGCGGATGCTTCGTGGCGCCCGCCATCCCCCCGCTGCTGCGCGAGCGGGTGGTGCCGGCCGCCGACCTCGTGACGCCCAACCAGTTCGAACTGGGCTATCTCACCGACACCGAACCCGACGATCTCGCCTCGGTGCTCGACGCCGTCGACCTGCTGCGCGCGACCGGGCCGCGCACCGTGCTCGTCACGAGCGTGCGCCGCCGCGACGCCGATCCCGATCGCATCGAGCTGCTCGCCGTCGACGAGACGGGCGCCTGGATCGTGCGGACTCCGCTGCTGCCGATGACGGCGAACGGCTCGGGGGATGTC
>CAYLMS010000077.1:0-7213 GCA_964384455.1 uncultured Microbacterium sp.
AGCTGTTCGCGGGCGGCGCGTTCGTGCGATCGGAATCCGGTCGCACCTACGAGGTGCGTTCGGCAGCGGGGGAGTTCCTCGCGAACGCCGCGCAGGCCTCGCGCAAGGACGCGCGGGATGCCGTGCGCTCCGCCGTCGCCGCGGGCGCCGGCTGGTCGGCGGCCACCGCCTACAACCGCGGCCAGGTGCTGTACCGCGTGGCTGAGGTGCTCGAGGGGAGGCGCGACCAGTTCGTCGCCGAGATCGCCGCGCAGACCGGGGCGTCGGCGGCCCAGGCCGCCGCAGAGGTCGACGAGGCGATCGACCGGTGGGTGTGGTATGCGGGCTGGTGCGATAAGTTCGCCCAGGTCGCCGGCGGCCTCAACCCGGTCGCCGGGCCCTACTTCGATATCTCGGTGCCCGAACCCACCGGCGTGGTGGCGGTGATCGCCCCGCAGCACACCGCTCTGCTGGGGCTCGTCTCGGCAGTGGCCCCCGCGCTGGTGGCCGGCAGCACCGTCGTGGTGGTGGCATCCGAGCGCTTCCCGCTGTCGGCCATCAGCCTCGCCGAAGTGCTCGCCACGAGCGACGTGCCCGCCGGAGTGGTCAATGTGCTCACCGGATCGCCGGCCGAGCTCGCCCCGCACCTCGCCGCGCACCCCGACGTGCATGCGCTCGATCTCGTGGGTGCGGGCGACCTCGACTGGGTCGAGTTCGAGATTGCGGCGGCCGACACGCTCACGCGGGTGTTGCGCCCCGAGCAGGGCGCGGATGCCGCGGCGCCCAGCCTGCACCGCATCACGGCGTTCACCGAGACCAAGACGGTCTGGCACCCCAAGAGCCTCGGTTAGGCGGGCGCGGGCTCCGCGCTGCCGGTCGGGCCGGCGGTGCTCGCGCGGTGCGCGCGATCGCTGATGCCGACGAGCGACGCCAGCGCACCGACCGCGAACATCGCGGCGATCGCCCAGGCGCTGCGGTGCAGGCCGGCCAGGTCGAGCGCCCCGCCCGACATGACTCCGAGCATGGCCACGGCGAGGAGTCCCGCGATGCGCGCCACGGCGTTGTTCGTCGCCGAGGCGACGCCGCTGCGCGCGGGGTCGATCGCCCCCAGCACCGCCGACGTCAGCGGTGCCACGGTCAGGGCAAGCCCGAGCCCCGTGACCACGAGCGACGGCAGCACCTGAGTCCAGTAATCGAATGCTGGCGATACGGTCAGCAGCAGCAGGGTGCCCGCGGCCATCGTCGCCGGACCGATCGTCATGAACGCGCGCGGGCCGAACCTGCCCACGAGAGCGCCCACGCGGGAGCTGAGCAGGATCAGCAGCACCATCGACGGCAGCCCCGCGGCCCCCGCGAGCGTCGCGGAGAGGTGCGCTCCCTGCTGCAGGTACACGGTGATCACGAGCCCGACCACGCCGAGCGCCGCATAGATGAAGAATGTCGCGAGGTTGCCGGCGGCGAAATTGCGGGCGCAGAACAGTGAGAGCGGCAGCATGGGCGCCGCGGCGAACCGCTGCCGCACCAGGAAGCCGGCGAACGACGCCACCCCGACCGCCATCGGAGCCCACACCACAGGCGACGACCAGCCCTGGGAATCCTGCTCGATCAGGGCGTACACGATGCCGCCGAGCCCCGCGGTGCACAGCAGCGCGCCAGGCCAGTCCACTGCGCCACCGGCGCCGCGTGGGTCGCGCTCGCCCAGCGCCGCCACGAGCCAGAGCGTCGCTCCGATGGGCAGCACGTTGATCAGGAACGCCACGCGCCACGACAGCAGGTCGACGAACACCCCGCCCAGCACCGGGCCGACCACGAACGCCCCCGTGGTCGCCGCGGTCCACCTGCCGATCGCCCGCGCCTGCGTCGGTCCGCGAAACGTCGAGGTGATCAGTGCGAGCGAACTGGGCACGAGCAGCGCTCCCGCCATCCCTTGCACCGCCCGGGCGGCGATCAGCCATTCGGGTGAGGGCGCGGCCGCGACGGCGAGCGAGGCGACGCCGAAGCCGATCAGTCCGGCGCGCAGCACCACGATGCGGCCGAGGGCGTCGCTGAGCGCGCCGGCCACCAGGATCAGCGCGCCGAGCGTGATCAGGTAGGCGTCGACCGCCCACTGCTGAGTGGCGAGTCCACCGCCCAGTTCGCGTGCGATCGCGGGGAGCGCGACGTTGACCACCGTGCCGTCGAGGAAGGCCACGAACGATGCGAGGATCGCGATCAGCAGCACGAGCCGCTGGCGGCGATCGAACCGATCCGCCACGACCTCAGATTAGCCCGCCACCCAGCGTCGCGGTACTGATGGAATACCCCAGGGGGGTATCCTGTTCCACAGGATGACCCGATCGACGGGCAGGCGATGGAGGAAGACCGCATGAACACTGTGGACTACCGGGTTGAGGGCATGACCTGCGGGCATTGCGTGGCCAGCGTCACGCGCGAAGTGTCGGCGCTCGCCGGCGCCGGCGACGTCGCAGTCGATCTCGCGGCTGGCACGCTGACGGTCTCCGGGAACGTGAGCGACGAGGCCGTGGCCGCCGCGGTGGCAGAAGCGGGGTACGCGTTCGCGGGCAGGGCTTCATGACCGCATCCGACACCCGCGAGCTCACGCTCGACATCGAGGGGATGACCTGCGCGAGCTGCGTCGCCAGAGTGGAGAAGCGGCTGCAGTCGGTCGAGGGCGTGACCGCCGCGGTGAACCTCGCCACGGAGTCGGCGAAGGTGACCGCGCCGGCGGCGGTGGCCGACGCCCGCCTGCTGGCGGCGGTGCGTGAAGCCGGCTACGACGCGCACGTGCGCGCACCGCTCGGGCGGCACGGCGGTTCCCACGTCGGGCACGCCGGCCACGGCGGCGCTCGCGACGCGTCGGCCGCCGATCACGGCGGTCACGTGCACGAGGTCGAAGTCCGCGCCGGCGCGATGACGCTGCGCACGCGGCTGATCGTCAGCGCCGTGCTCGCAGTGCCGGTGGTGGCGCTGGGCATGGTGTCGGCGTGGCAATTCACCGGGTGGCAGTGGGTGTCGCTCGTGCTGGCGACCCCAGTGGTGCTGTGGGGCGGCTGGCCGTTCCACCGCGCCACTTTCCAGAACGCGCGCCACGGCGCCATGACGATGGACACGCTGATCACGCTCGGCACCGGAGCCGCCTACCTGTGGAGCGTGTGGGCGCTGGTGTTCGGCACGGCGGGGGAACTGGGGATGCGGCACGCGTTCTCGTTGTTCGCCCCCGACGCCGATCCGAGCTCGATGGTGTATTTCGAGGTCGCGGCGGCCGTGACGGTGTTCCTGCTGAGCGGCCGCTTCGTCGAGCTGCGCTCCAATCGCCGCGGGGGTGCAGCGCTGCGGGCGCTGATGGAGCTCGGCGCGAACGATGTCGAGCTCACCGACGGCACCAGGCTGCCGATCGATCAGCTGCGCGTGGGCGACGAGTTCGTCGCCCGGCCCGGCGAGAAGATCGCCGCAGACGGCGTGATCGTCGCCGGCGCGGCATCCATCGATCTCAGCATGCTCACCGGTGAGTCCGTTCCCGTCGACGCGGCAGTGGGCGACGAGGTCACCGGCGGCACGATCGCCGCGGACGGCCGGCTCGTGGTGCGCGCCACCGGGGTCGGCGAGGACACCAGGCTCGCCCACATGGCGCGGCTTGTGGAAGACGCGCAGGCGCGCAAGAGCCGGGTGCAGCACCTCGCCGACCGCATCTCGGGCGTGTTCGTGCCGATCGTCATCGTGCTCGCCGCGGTCACCTTGGGCGGCTGGCTGCTCGCCGGGCAGCCGCTGGCGGCCGGCTTCACCGCCGCGGTCGCCGTGCTGATCATCGCGTGCCCGTGCGCACTCGGACTCGCCACCCCGATCGCGATCCTCGTCGGCACCGGCCGCGGCGCCCAGTTGGGCGTGCCGATCACCGGGCCCGAGGCGCTCGAGGCGGCGGAGCGCATCGACACCATCGTGCTCGACAAGACCGGCACGATCACCGAAGGGCGCATGTCGCTCGCCGGCGTCACCACGGCGGACGGCGAATCGGTGGAGTTGGCCACCAGGCTCGTAGGCTCACTGGAGGCGGCATCCGAGCATCCGATCGCCAAGGCGCTGGCGGCGGCCGTCAGTCGACCGCTGCCCGTCGACGACTTCCGCAGCCTTCCCGGGCGCGGGGTGAGCGGCGTGGTCGACGGACTGCGGGTGTTCGCCGGGCGCGCGTCGTTCGCCGCGGAGCAGGGCGCCATCCTGCCCGCAGCGCTGGCAGCGGCCGTGCGCAC
The DNA here is from genome assembly GCA_964384455.1 of uncultured Microbacterium sp. Lineage (GTDB taxonomy): Bacteria > Actinomycetota > Actinomycetes > Actinomycetales > Microbacteriaceae > Microbacterium. Next base: position 4,224 of record CAYLMS010000077.1, read on the forward strand.
CGGCGAGCAGCAGGGCACCGTGGTTGTGGCCGGATGGGCTGCGCCAGGTGAGCCGCCGCGCGCGCGGGCCGTGTTCGCCGTGTCCGACACCGTGCGCTCCGACGCCGCGGGCGCCGTCGCCGCGCTGCAGCGGCTCGGGCTGCGCACGCTGCTGCTCACCGGCGACAACGCCGCCGTGGCGGCGGCCGTGGCGGCGCAGGTGGGCATCGACGACGTCCTCGCCGGGATGCTGCCCGAGGGCAAGGTCGCCGAGCTTGACCGGCTGCGCGCCGCGGGGCGGCGGGTCGCGATGGTCGGCGACGGCGTGAACGACGCCCCGGCGCTCGCCGCCGCCGACCTCGGCATCGCGATGGGCGGGGGCACCGATGCCGCGATGCATGCCAGCGATCTCACCCTGGTGCGCGGCGACCTCGATGCGGTGGTCACGGCCGTGCGGCTGAGCCGGCGCACCATGCGCATCATCCGCGGCAACCTGTTCTGGGCATTCGCCTACAACGTGGCCGCGCTCCCGCTGGCCGCCTTCGGGCTGCTCAATCCCATGATCGCGGGTGCCGCGATGGCGTTCTCCAGCGTGTTCGTCGTGCTCAACAGTCTGCGGCTGCGCCGCTTCCATTGAGTGGGCGTGCCGCCGGGCGTCGCACGGTGCGCTCGATTACGATCGAGCACGCGCCGCACCCAGGCCGGCGCGGAGGGGGAGCCATGCATCGACGAGCCCTGACGGTCGCTGTCGCGTTCGCCGCCGCGGCACTGCTCGCTGGCTGCGCACCCTCCCCGGTGCCGCCGGTCGGATCGCCCGTCGCGCCCAGTGCCGCGCCCACCTCGGGTGCGCCCGGTGCGAGCCCGACGTCCAGCCCGAGCCCGACGCCGACCGGCACGATCGCACTGCCCCCGCGCTGCGAGGGCATCTACTCGCCGGCGATGCTCGCGACCCTCACGACGCAGGTGCCGCCGCTGAACGACCCGGGCGTGACGATGTATTCGACCCAGAACGCCGACGGCCTCGACCTGCTCGGCTCGGGCATCCCCACTCTGCGGTGCTCGTGGGGCAAGCCGTCGAGCGTAGGACTGGCCACGAACGTGTCGATCGTCACAGCGGCCCAGAGCGCCGCACTGCGGCAGTCGCTGCAGAACCAGGGGTTCGCGTGCGCGCCGGCGCACGGCGGCACGCTCTGCACGCTCGCGCAGCAGATGCCCCAGGGCGACACGATCGTCAAGATGGGCGAATACCAGTTCCTGCGCGGCAACGGCTGGGTCACCACCCGCTGGATCACGGCCGACCCGGCCGGCTACATGGCCGACATCGTCGCCACCCTCTGGGGCTGAGGCATCCGGATGCCGTAAAATGTCGCGCGGGGATCCTCACCAGCGCACGCCGCACCCCGCCGAAGCGGGCACACGCGCCGACGCCGGAGGGCCCCGACGTCCGCCGCTGTCGTGCGGACACCGCAATCGTTCCGGCGAAGCCCGGAGACCCGCCGGATGCGTCCGGCAGACACGCTCAGGAGGAGCATGCCGCCATCGGCACCCGCCGCGCGCCGCTCGGCGCCCCGGCGCAGCAACGCCTCGTCGTCGCGTCGCGACGATGAGGCGCCCATCATCCCGATCCTCGCGCGCAAGGTGCGCGAGGTCGAGGCCAAGGCGCAGCGCGCGAAACTCGGCCCCACCAACCGGGTCAAGTTCCAGGTGATCGCGTTCCTCGTGCGCGAGGAGCGCGCCCGGGTGAAGACCGACACCGCACTGCCGGACGCGGCTCGGGCCGAGCTGCTCAAGCGGCTCGACGGCGTCGCCACCATCCTCGCCAAGACGGCCGCGCGCGACACCTCGCTCATCCAGTTGCTCGAGGTCGACCAGGCCGCGTCGCCCGTCGCACGGCGGATGCGCCGGGATTGGCTGCTCGAGTCGGGCGCCGAGCTCGCACCCGACGAGCTCATCATCACCGATGCTCCCGTCGCCGCACCGGCGACGGTGGTGCCCGCGGCGCTCGCCGAACGGCAGGTGGTGCCGCCGCAGGTCGAGGCGCGCCGCGAGGCCCACCCGTTCCTCGCCCCCGATCTGGCGCTGCGGCACCCCAAGGACGCCCCGCGCCGGCGGCTCGACGGCTGGGAGCTGATGGGGCCGCTATACAAGGCGTTCGAGTCGGGTGCGGGCGGCGGTGCGGCCACCATGCCGCTGCCGCCGCTGCCCGAGTTCGACCGGCTCTCGCCGAAGGGGCTCGAGGTGATGCCGCACCAGTCGCGGTTCCTCGAGTCGGTACGCGCAGGCCACCGCACCTTCCTACTGGCCGACGAGCCGGGCCTCGGCAAGACCGCGGAGTCGGTGCTCGCGGCCTCCGTCGCGGGCGCCTATCCGCTGCTGGCCGTGGTGCCCAACGTGGTGAAGATGAACTGGGCTCGCGAAGTGGAGCGGTGGACGCCGCAGCGGCGTGCGACGGTGATCTCGGGCGACGGCGAGGAGATCGACGCGTTCGCCGACGTCTTCATCGTCAACTACGAGATCCTCGACCGGCACCTGTCGTGGCTCGGCACCCTCGGCCTGCGCGGCATGGTGGTCGACGAGGCGCACTTCATCAAGAACCTCACTTCGCAGCGCTCGCAGAACGTGCTCGCACTGGCCGCCCGCATCCGCGATACGGTGCGCGATCCGTTGCTGCTCGCGCTGACCGGCACGCCGCTGATCAACGACGTGGAGGACTTCGATGCCATCTGGCGCTTCCTCGGCTGGACGCTGCCGGCCGGCGACAAGCCAGGCCCCGAGCTGATGGCACGGCTCGACGCCACCGGACTGACCCCGGCGGACAAGGCGTTCTATCCCGAGGCGCGCGAGGCGGTGATCTCGCTGGGCATCGTGCGGCGCAAGAAGAAGGATGTCGCCGCCGACCTGCCCGACAAGCTCATCGCCGACCTGCCCGTGCAGCTCGACGACGAGTTCGGCCGCTCCATCCGGGCCGCCGAGCGGGAGTTGGGCGAGCGGCTCGCCTTGCGCTACCGGCG
>CAYLMS010000078.1:0-7182 GCA_964384455.1 uncultured Microbacterium sp.
AGTTCGAGGAGACCTTCGAGGTCACCGCCGCCGCCCCCGTGGCCGTGGCCGCCGCCGCGCCCGGTGGCGCAGCGCCCGCCGAGGAGGTCGAGGAGAAGGACTCGTTCGACGTCATCCTCGAGGCCGCTGGCGACAAGAAGATCCAGGTCATCAAGGTCGTGCGCGAGCTGACCAGCCTGGTCCTGGGCGAGGCGAAGGCCGTCGTCGACGCCGCCCCCAAGGCCGTGCTCGAGGGCGCGAACAAGGAGACCGCCGAGAAGGCCAAGGCCGCTCTGGAAGAGGCCGGCGCCACCATCACGCTGAAGTAGTCTTCCTCAGCACTGCAAGGCCCCGGGGCGTCGCCTCGGGGCCTTTGCGCGCCCTAAGGTGGCACCTATGGATTCCACGACCGCCGATGTCGCGGCATCCGTCGATCCGACCACCGGGCTGACCGCGGCCGAGGTCGCCGAGCGGGTCGCCGCCGGGCGCACCAACGCGTTCCAGGCCGACACCAGCCGCACGTGGTGGAGCATCGTGCGCGCGAACGTGTTCACGCTGTTCAACGGGATCGTGATCGGATGCTTCGCCGCGCTGCTGGTGCTCGGCCACTGGCAGGACGCCCTGTTCGGCATCGCCGCGATCTTCAACACCCTCATCGGCTGCTACCAGGAGATCCGCGCCAAGATGGCGCTCGACAAGCTGGCGCTGCTGCACGCGCCGCGCGCCCGGGTACGCCGCGACGGCGTCGATCTCGAAGTGGCTCCCGGCGAGGTGGTGCAGGACGACATCCTGGTGCTGCGCGCGGGCGATCAGATCCCCGCCGACGCCGTCGTGGTCGCCGCGCGCGGCCTGCAGGTCGACGAGTCGATGCTCACCGGCGAGTCGGATGCCGTCGACAAGCGCGCGGGCGACGAGGCGCTCTCGGGCTCGATCGTCGTCGGCGGCGAGGGGCTGGCCCGCGCCACGAAGGTCGGCGCCGACGCCTATGCCAACTCCTTCGCGCACGAGGCGCGCAAGTTCTCGATGGTCAGCTCCGAGTTGCGCCGCGGGGTCAACAAGGTGCTCACCTGGGTAGGCTGGGGGATCGGGCCGGTCGCGCTGCTGGTGACGAACTCGCAGGTGCAGGTCTACGGCGGCTGGGCCAAGGCGCTCGCCGACGGCACGTGGGAAAAGGCCGCGGTGTCGTCGATCGCCGTGGTGATCGCGATGATCCCGCTAGGCCTCGTGCTGCTGACCAGCATCGCCTTCGCGGTGGGCGCGGCCACACTGGCGCGCGACCAGGTGCTCGTGCAGGAGTTGCCGGCGGTGGAAGGGCTGGCGCGGGTGGATGTCGTGTGCCTCGACAAGACGGGCACACTCACGTTCGGCGACATCGCGTTCGACGCCGATCATCCGCTCGACACCCGCAGCGCGCCGGACTGGCGCGACGCGCTGGCCTGGTTCGGCGCGGCCCCCGACGCCAACGCGACGGCGCGCAGCCTCGCGCAGGGGCATCCGGTGACCAGGCCGCTGCACGCCGTGCATCAGATCGGCTTCTCGTCGGGCCGCAAGTGGAGCGCCGCGTCGTTCGCCGACCCCGGCGGAACCTGGGTACTCGGCGCCCCCGGCTTCGTGTTCGAGGCCGCCGCGCAGTTGAGCGTGCCGTGGACGGGTGAATGCGCCGACGAGGGCGAGGCGTCGCTGGCCGATGCGGTGCGCGAGCTCGCCGGCAGCGGGCGGCGCACGCTCGTGCTGGCGCATTCCGCCGCACCGCTCGACGACGCGCTGGTCGAGGCGGAGCGGCTGCCGGGGGGCCTGCATCCCGTGGCGCTGCTCACCCTCACCGAGAATGTGCGTCCGGATGCTGCGCAGACCCTGGCCTATTTCGCCGAGCAGGGGGTGACGGTGAAGATCATCTCGGGCGACAGCCCCGACACCGTCGCGGCGATCGCGCGGCAGGTGGGGCTCGACGTGGACGAGGGCCTGGACGCGCAGCAACTGCCGATGCACGACCCGGCGGCGATGGCCGAGCTGCTCGACCGGCACACGGTGTTCGGCCGGGTCACGCCCGAGCAGAAGAAGGGCATGGTGGTCGCGCTGCAGGAGCGCGGGCACACCGTCGCCATGACCGGCGACGGTGTCAACGACGCGCTCGCGATCAAGCAGGCCGACATCGGCATCGCGATGAACTCCGGCTCCGCCGCGACCAAGGCGGTCGCCCGCCTGGTGCTGCTCGACGGCCAGTTCTCGCACCTGCCCCGCGTGGTGGCCGAGGGGCGCAAGGTGATCGCGAACATCGAGCGGGTCTCGATGCTGTTCCTCACGAAGACCGCGTACGCCACCGCGATCGCCATCCTGTTCGGCGTGCTGATCATGCCGATCCCCTTCCTGCCGCGCCAGCTCTCGGTCACGGACGGCGTCACCATCGGCATCCCCGCGTTCTTCCTCGCTCTGCTGCCCAACGTGCAGCGCTACCGGCCGGGGTTCCTGCGCAGATCGCTGAGCTTCGCCATCCCGTCGGGCCTGGTCGTGGCGGTCGCGCTCACGGTGCATTCGCGGATCGCCGGTGACCTGTGGCAGCTGCCCCTCACCGAGGTGCGCACCGGGGCGACGATCATCGTCGCGGTGCTGGGGCTGTGGGTGCTCACGCTCATCTCGCTGCCGCTGACCTGGGTCAAGGGGGGCATCGTCGTGGCTATGATCGTCGGCTACCTGGGCGCGATGTACATCCCGTTCGTGTCGCAGTTCTTCAAGCTCACCATGCCGCAGGGGCAGGAGCTGGAGCTGATCGGCGTGATCTGTCTCGCGGGTATCGCGCTGATCGGGTTCGCGCGATTCGTGCAGCAGCTGTGGCTGCGCCGCGCCCAGCCGCAGCTCTCCGCGCGCTGAGCGCGGCTGCGCCCCGTCATACGGCGTCACAGCGCGCTACGCCGCGGCCCGAGCCGTCCGTAGGCTCTATGCTCATGAGCCAGCACCGCTTCGACACGCTCGCCATCCACGCCGGCCTCGACCCCGACCCGGTGACCGGGGCGATCGTGGCGCCGGTGCATCAGAGCTCCACCTTCGTGCAGCGCCGGGTCGGCGAGTTCACCGGCGACTTCGAGTACAGCCGGGTGGGCAACCCCACCCGCAGCGCACTGCAGACGCAGCTGGCGGCGCTCGAAGGCGGTGCGCACGGGTTCTCGTTCGCCTCCGGCATGGCCGCCGAAGACGCGCTGCTGCGCGCGGTGCTGCGCCCAGGGGATCACGTGCTGCTGGGCTCCGACGTCTACGGCGGCACCTACCGGCTGCTGCACGACGTGCTGGCGCCGTGGGGAGTGGCCACGACGATGGCCGACATGGGCGACCTCGCCGCGGTGCGCCAGGCGCTGCGGCCGGCGACGCGCCTGGTCTGGGCCGAGACGCCCGGCAACCCGCTGCTGCGCGTCGCCGACATCGGCGCGCTGGCCGAACTGGCGCACGGCGCAGGCGCGCTGCTCGTGGTCGACAACACGTTCGCGTCGCCTGCGCTGCAGCGCCCGCTCGCGCACGGCGCGGATGCCGTGGTGCACTCCACCACGAAATACCTCGGCGGGCACTCCGATGTGCTCGGCGGCGCCGTGGTGCTGCCGGGCGACGCGCTCCGCGACGCGCTCGCGTTCCAGCAGGCGGCAGTCGGCGCGGTGTCTGCGCCGTTCGACGCCTGGCTCACCACGCGGGGGATCAAGACCCTCGGGGTGCGCATGCAGCGGCACAGCGACAACGCGCAGGCGATCGCCGAATGGGCGACGACCAGGCCCGCGTTCGCGCAGGTGCACTACCCCGGGCTGCCGGGGCATCCCGGCCACGACATCGCCGCGAGGCAGATGACGCGCTTCGGCGGCATGCTGTCGCTGTCGCTGGCCGGCGGTGCGGCGGCCGCGCGCGCGTTCGCGCAGTCCACCCGGCTGTTCCAGCTGGCCGGCTCGCTCGGCGGGGTCGAGTCGCTGATCGGCTACCCGGCCGAGATGACCCACGCAGAGCTCGCCGACACCCCGCTCGCGGTGCCGGGAGACGTGGTGCGGCTGTCGGTGGGCATCGAGGATGTCTCCGACCTGATCGCCGATCTCGACGAGGCGCTGGCACGCAGCGGCACGTGAGCGCGGGCGGCCGAGTGAGCCGCCGCCGGTAGGCTGGATGCGACGCGCTTGAGGCCAGCATCCTCGCGTCCGTCGTCTCGCCCCATGACAGCCACCTCGCCGAACCCTGCCCTCCCCGCCTCGACGGGGGCGATCCGCGTGCTCGGTCCCGACCCGGTGACCGCGCCGATCATGGTGCACCCGGGCGATGCCATCGCCGCGTCGCGGCGGGTGCTCTACATCATCGTGCTCGGCGCGCTCACCGCGCTCGGGCCGTTCACGGTCGACCTTTACCTGCCGTCGTTCCCGGTGATCGAGCACGATTTCGACACCACCGCTGCCGCCGTGCAGCTCACCCTCACCGGCACCATGCTCGGCTTCGGCATCGGCCAGCTGGTCGTCGGTCCGCTCAGCGACAAGCTCGGCCGCCGTGTTCCGCTGATCGTGGTCACCGCGGTGCACGTGCTGGCAAGCCTTGCCGCCGCGCTCGCACCGAACCTGGTGCTGCTGACCGGCGCGCGCGTGGCCATGGGCATGGGGGCGGCCGCCGGTGGCGTGGTGGCGATGGCGATCGTGCGCGACCTGTTCGGCGGGCGCCGGCTGGTGGTGATGCTCAGCCGGCTGGCGCTGGTGACCGGGGTGGCGCCAGTGGCGGCGCCGCTGATCGGCTCGGCGCTGCTGCTGACCATGTCGTGGCAGGGCATCTTCGTCGTGCTCGCCGGCTACGGCGTGGTGATGCTCGGCTGCACGCTGTTCCTCATCCCCGAGACGCTGCCGCCCGCGCGCCGGCACGAGCGCGGCACCACCACGGTGCTGCAGCGCTACCGCGGAGTGCTCGGCGACCGGGTGTTCCTCGGGGTGCTGGTGATCGGCGCGATGACCTTCAGCGGGCTGTTCTCCTACCTGTCCAGCTCGTCGTTCCTGTTCCAGCAAACCTACGGCTTCGACGCCCAGCAATACGGGGCGCTGTTCGCGGTGAACTCGCTGGGCGTGGTGGCGGGGGTGCAGGTGGCCGCACGGCTGGCGGCGCGGTTCGGGCCGCAGTGGGTGATGGCCGTCTCGACGGCGGTGCTCGTGGTGGCCTCGGCAGCCATCATCGCCGCCGATCAGCTGGGGCTCGGGCTGTGGGGCACGCTCGTGCCGCTGTTCGTGTTCATGACCGTCTGCGGATTCACCTTCCCGTGTGTGCAGGTGCTCTCGCTCGACCGGCACGGCCGGGCGGCCGGCACGGCGGCCTCGCTGATCGGCTTCTCGAACAACGCAGTGGCGGCGCTCGTCTCACCGCTGGTGGGCTGGATCGCCCGGGACTCCGGCATCACCGCCACCACGATGGCGTCGGTGATGACCGGATGCGGCGTGGTCGGGGTCGCGTCCCTGTGGCTGCTGGTGCGGCCGCGGTCGGTGCCGCGGCTCACTCCGTGACGTCGGGCGGAGGGTCGGCGGGCGCCGTCGCATCGCGCACGGGCTGCAGCCGGAACAGCCGCACCGCGCGACCCGATTCGCGCTCGTACGACCGGTAGCCCGGCCACTGCGCCTCGATCAGGGTCCAGGCGTGCTCCCGCTCCTCGCGGGAGATGAGTCGCGCACGCACCTGCATGCGCACCCCGTGCACGACGATCGCCGCGTCGGGGTGCGCGAGCAGGTTGGCCGTCCAGGCCGGATGCCGCTCGCCGTCGAAGTTCGTGCCCGCCACGATCGCCCGCCCGTGCCCGTCGGGCGCATACATGAGCCGTACCTCTCGGGGTTCGCCCGTACGGGCGCCCGTGGTGTGCAGCACCAGTGACGGCACGAGCAGACCGCTGACGGGCGTGTCCCCGCCGCCGACGACGGTCCACCAGCGCTCGAGGCGGGGCATGAGGGTGCGCCCGTGACGGCGGAACAGCCGCGTACGGGTGAACGGCGCGATCACCGCGCGCACGACGTCGATGACGCCGGTCATGCCGCCATTGTGGCCCTGCGCGCGCGCATCGTCCAGGGGTCGCGGAGTGAATATGCCGGGCGGCATGAGTGCGCTCGACGAGGCGGCAGCCCAGGCCGAACTCGCCCGGCTTCGCGCCGAGGCCGAGGCCGCCGAGGCCCAGTCGAAAGCGGCGCAGGCGAAGGCGGCGCTCGCCGCGGCCGAAGCCGCCGCCGCCCAGGCCGCGGCAGGCGGCTCGACCGCAGCATCCGAACCTGCGTCGCCGCCGACTGTCGCGGCCGCGCCCGCGGAACCTGCGCCCGCCCCACCCGCGGCCGCCCCGCTCGGCGCCGCCGACGTGCAGGCGTTCGCCGCCGGATACGCCTTCGGCGACATCACTCTCGACCTCGGTGCGCTGATGAACGGCGAGCCGGTGCCCGAGGCGCAGATCCGCATCCCGCCGGCGATGATGAACCGGCATGGGCTCGTCGCCGGCGCCACCGGCACCGGCAAGACCCGCACCCTGCAGGGCCTGGCCGAGCAGCTCGCCGCCAAGGGCGTGCCGGTGTTCGCCGCCGACATCAAGGGCGATCTGTCGGGCGTCGCCACTCCCGGCCAGCCGAGCGACAAGCTGCTCGCGCGCACCAAGGGCATCGGGCAGGACTGGACGCCGCAGGCATCGGTCACCGAGTACTACGCGCTCGGCGGCGTCGGCAAGGGGGTGCCGGTGCGTGCCACGGTGAGCGGGTTCGGGCCGCTGCTGCTGAGCAAGGTGCTGGGCCTGAACGAGACACAGGAGTCGAGCCTCGGCCTGGTGTTCCACTACTGCGACGCGAATGGCCTGGCACTGGTCGACCTCGCCGACCTGCGCGCCGTGCTCGGCTACCTCACCAGCGACGTGGGCAAGAACGACCTCAAAGACCTCGGCGGGCTGTCGGCGGCGACGGCGGGAGTGATCCTGCGCGAGCTGATCACGTTCGCCGATGGGGGAGCCGAAGTGTTCTTCGGCGCCCCGGAGTTCGACGTGAGGGAGTTCCTGCGCACCGCGCCCGACTCCCGCGGCGCGATCAGCCTGCTCGAGGTGCCCGGCGTCGCCGACAAGCCTGCGCTGTTCTCGACGTTCCTGATGTATCTGCTCGCCGAGCTGTTCGAGATCCTCCCCGAGGTGGGCGACCTCGACAAGCCGAAGCTGGTGTTCTTCTTCGACGAGGCGCACCTGCTGTTCACCGA
>CAYLMS010000079.1:0-7180 GCA_964384455.1 uncultured Microbacterium sp.
GCTCTCACCGACTTCGTGGTGATGGTCGACAAGACCAGCCAGATGTTCGTCACCGGCCCCGACGTGATCAAGACAGTCACCGGCGAAGACGTGGGCATGGACGAGCTGGGCGGCGCGCACACGCACAACACCCGCTCGGGCGTGGCGCACTACCTCGCCGACGACGAGGACGACGCGATCGACTACGTGCGCACGCTGCTCGGCTTCCTGCCCGACAACAACATGGCCGACCTGCCGGTGTACGAGACCGCGTTCGCGTGGGAGACGACGGATGCCGACCGCTTTCTGAACACCGTCATCCCCGACTCGCCCAACCGGCCCTACGACATCCACGAGGTGATCCGTCATCTGATGGATGCCCCGGAGGGCTCGGCGCAGGGCGAGTTCCTCGAGGTGCAGCCGCTGTTCGCGCCGAACATCGTGATCGGCTTCGGCCGCATCGAGGGCCGCACGGTGGGGGTGATCGCCAATCAGCCGTCGCAGATGGCAGGCACCCTCAACATCGACGCCGGCGAGAAGGCCAGTCGTTTCGTGCGCTTCTGCGACGCCTTCTCGGTGCCGATCCTCACCCTCGTCGACGTGCCCGGCTACCTGCCCGGCACCGACCAGGAATGGACCGGGGTGATCCGCCGCGGCGCGAAGCTGCTGTACGCCTATGCCGAGGCCACCGTGCCGCTGGTGACCGTGATCCTGCGCAAGGCCTACGGCGGCGCGTACATCGTGATGGGGTCCAAGCAACTCGGCGCCGACATCAACCTGGCCTGGCCGACCGCCGAGATCGCGGTGATGGGCGGCCAGGGCGCCGTGAACATCCTCTACCGCGGCGAGATCCGCCGGGCCGAGGAGGCCGGCGAGGATGTCGCGGCGGTGCGCACGCGGCTGGCCAACGAGTACACCTACAACGTCGCTTCGCCGTTCCTCGCCGCCGAGCGCGGCGAGCTCGACGGCATCATCGAGCCGGCCGCGACCCGGGTGGCGGTCGCCAAGGCGCTGCGCGCGCTGCGCGGCAAGCGCGCCAGCACCCCGCCGAAGAAGCACGGGAACATCCCGCTGTGACCGGCGACGAGACCCTCGGGGTGCGCGTGCTGCGCGGCACCCCCAGCGACGTGGAACTGGCCGCGCTGGTGGCCGTGGTCGGCGAGGCCTATGCCGTGGAGGCGTCGGCGGCGCTCGCCGCCGACGAGACGACCGCGACCCCGTGGCGGCGCACGCAGCGCGCGCTGCGTGCGCCGCTGCGCCGCGACGTGGCCTGGGGCCGGTTCATCGGCTGACGTGTCCCCCGAAATGCCTACAGACACACAGCGCGGCTTCGACGGATACTTCAAGGGCGAGAGCAACCGCATTCGGCCCTTCGTCCGCCACGCCGGACAGGCCGACGCGACACGGTAATCGGGTGACCGTGTCGCCGGGCGAGGAACGGCACGGCCGGTTCCTCGCCCTTTGCGATGCGCCTCAGCGCGGCACGGGGAAGCGGATCTCGCGCCACAGGTCGACGCTGTCGTCATCGGACAGCGTGGCGTCGGCCTGCTGCCTGCCCACGACCGTGACGGCGACCTCGTCGTGCGGCGCCGTGCGGATGTAGAGCCGGCTCGACGACGCCGCGCGCACGGCTTCGGCGAGCTCGGCGCGGATGACCGCGAGCGATTCCTCGTCGACCCCGTCGAGCCCGCCCTCGTCGAGCACGGTCACCGCCGCACCGCGGCGGCGCGCGGCATCCAGCGCAGCGCGCACCTCGTCGTCGAGCAGTCGTGGCCCGCGCAGCTCGTCGCGCAGCCTGCCCTCGGCCAGCCGCGCCTCGGTGCGGCCGGCGTCGTCGAGCACGCCCCCGGTGAGCACCACCCGCGTGAGCACGGGACCTGCTACCGCCAGCGCCCGCTGGATCTGCACCCGCCGCTCGCGCTGACGGCCGGCCTGCGAGGCCTGCCACGCCGACGCGGCCTGCTGCAGGCCGGCCAGTCGCGACGTGTCTCCCTCGGCCTTGCCGAGGGAGAACACCACGAGGTGCGCCACCGTGACCCACATCAGCGAGCCGACCATGCCCAGCGCGAGCGCGTTGAGCGGACCCAGCCAGATGGCGCTGCCCACGGCGAGCGCCGCCGTGCCCGCCCACGCGAACCAGGCCCGACGGCGCACCATGACGATCGTCATCAGTGCGCCGATGCCGCCGATGTACCACGTGGCGAACCCGGCGTGCGACTGCGGCCCGACGGCGACAGCGATCGCGGTCGGCACCACCAGCGCCGTCAGCAGCGCCAGCATGGCCGCCCACAGCGGCATCCGCGGCGCCCGCACGCGCTCGCCCGAGACGGCATCCTGCTCGGCGGGGGTGGCGGGAAGCAGAATGCACAGCCACGTGGTGGACAGGTAGAGCAGCAGCGCGGCGACGACCAGCGCGGGCGAGCCCACCGGATCGGTCCACCACAGCCCGCGCCCGGCCATATAGGCGGTGAACAACAGGCCGAGCCCCATGAGCACGGTGCGTACGCTGCGCATCAGGCACCGCCCCAGGTGAGGGTGACCGTGGTGCCGCCCGAGCCCGAGGCGATGTCGGCGTGACCGCCCACGGCCGCCAGGCGCGCGACGATGGAGCCGCGGATGCCGAGCCGGTCGGGGGCGACCGCGTCGAGATCGAAGCCTGGCCCACGGTCCCGCACGACCACCGACAGGCCGGAGTCGCCGGCACGCGCGACGACCGCCTGCAGCCCCTTCGCATCGGCGTGCTGCACGCTGTTGGCCACCGCCTGCGCGGCGGCCAGCACGAGCGCCCTGGCCACGCGGCCGCGCACGGCGGGCGCCCCGTCGGCGGCGTCGCGGTTGACGACCAGCACCACGCCCAGGTCACGCGCGACGCGCTGCAGCTCGCTGGCGATGCCGCCCACGGTGACCGGGTCGTCGGAGCCCTCCTGGTCGGAGGAGTCGGAGTTCGCGAGCCGGGTCAGCGCCTCGCGCGCCATCGCGACGGCGAGCTGCCGCTCGCGCACCGTGTCGGCGCGTGCGGCGGCGATCAGCGCTGCCAGCACGCTGTCATGCATGAGCCCAGCCACGGCCACGCGCTCCTGCTCGGCCGCGTCGGCGGCGGCGGCGACCGCGTAGGTGGACACTGCACGGGCGCGCGCATCGTCGACGCCCGCCGCGACGGAGCGGAAGGTCCACACGAGCGTCACCAGCACGCCGCCGAGCACGAGGCTGAACGACACGTCGAGGCCGACCGCGATCCAGGCGGCGGGTGCGAAGTCGCCCTGGATGAGCCGCACGATGCCGAACAGCGGCGGCACGAGCGCGGCCCAGGCGATCTGCAGCGCCATCGGGAAGGCGAGCACGGCCGACACCGTCGCCACGCTCACCAGATAGAAGATCCACGGCTCCTCGTCGGCCGGCAGCTGCGAGCCGGTGGTCGCGATCGGCCACATCATCAGTACGACCGGGTAGGCCACGGCGAACGTGCCGGCCAGCACCGCCACGCCACGGCCGACCCCGCACGCGAGGATCATGGCCGCGAGCGGCACGAAGGCGATCGTCATCAGCACGACATGCCACACGGGACTGTCGCCCGACGACGAGCCGATCGCCGCGAAGAAGGCCTGCGCCCCGAGGGCGAGGCATCCGAACCCCACCACGAGGGTGATGATCCGCTCGATCCGGGTGCGCGTGAACGTGCCGAGCCCCTCGGCCGCCTCGCGGCTGTGCGGGATGTACCCCCAGGCGTCGTCGAGTGCGGCCCTGGCCGACTCATCCGCCACTGTCGCCCGCCTCCTCGGCGTCGTCGAGCAGCCCGTCCTCCACGGCGCGGCGCAACAGGTCGATCTTGGTCGGCGCGGGCCGTCCGACGTCGACATACTTCACCCGCACCCGGTTGATGTTCTCCTTGGCCGTGGAGTACGCCACCCCGAGCCGATCGGCGACCACCTTGAGCGGCAGCCCCGCCGCGTACAGCCGCAGCACTTCGCGCTCGCGCGTGGACAGCTGCGCATCGGCGAAGTCGCGATCGCCCTCCACGGCACTGGCCCACTCGACGTTGTTGAGCAGCTCCCCCTGCGCGACGGTGCGGATCGCCGCCAGCACATCGTCGATGGAGCTCGACTTGCTCACCACTCCCGCCGCCCCCGCCGACAGCGCCTCCCGCACGGCGGCGGGGCGATCGGCGACGCTGTGGATGATCACGCTCGATCCGTCGCGCACGATGCGCGCCACGTTCTCGGTCACGGTGGTGCCGTCGCCGAGCGTGAGGTCGAGCACGACGACGTCGGCGGGCGGCACCGCGGCCGAGCGGCGCCAGGCGAGGTACTCGGTGACACTGCCGCCGGAGAACACGATCTGCTGCGCACCGTCGCGGGCGCACGCGGCCGCAAGTCCCAGCCGCACGGACTCGTGGTCGTCGATCAGTGCTACGCGGGTCACCACCCCAGGCTAGGGCGAAGCGCGCCGCAGAGGTACCGGGCGCACGGCGCGTCACTGCGGGCGCAGCAGCGCGACGGCCTCGAGATGGTGGGAGTGCGGGAACAGATCGACGGCATCCACCCGAACGGCGTCGTAGCCGTGCTCGTGGAACGTGCCGATGTCGCGGGCCAGCGCCACCGGGTCGCACGCGACGTAGACCACCGTGCGCGGCTGCAGCGCGGCGAGCGCCGTGACCACCTCGCGCCCCGCCCCGGCCCGCGGCGGGTCGAGCACCACCGTGCCGGCGCGCAGCCGCGCCCGCTCGGCGGCGCCCGCCTCGGCGACCAGCCGCTGCAGGTGCCGGTCCACGCGCTGGGCGTGCGCGCGCACGCCAACAAGATCGGCGAGGTTGGCCGCCGCGTGCGCCGTGGCGCGCGCGTCGGCCTCGACCGTGTCGATGCGGGTTGCGGCGCCGCCGCGTTCGCCGAGCACGGCGGCGAACAGCCCGACGCCGCCGTACAGGTCGAGGTGGTGCGCCTGCGGATCCACCCCGCCGCCGTCGCGCAGCGCGGCGGCGACCAGCGCGCTGAGCGTGTCGGCGGCGCGCCGGTGCACCTGCCAGAACCCGTCGGCGTCGACCCGGAACTCGCGCCCGGCGGCGCGCTCGACCACCACCTCGCGCGGCGCGCGGCGCGCGCTCGCGCGGTCGCGGGTGCGCTCGGGCCTGGCGACGGTGCGCACGCGCCCGTCGGCCGGCTGCACCAGGTCGATCCGGCCGGGTGCCGCGCGGGTCAGCCGCAGCGCGACTGCCTCGATGGCGGGCACCGCCAGGGGCAGCGCGTCGACCGGGACGACGGTGTGGCTGCGCGCCGCGTACGGCCCGATGCGCCCGTCGGCGTCGACGTGCAGACTCACCCTGGTGCGCCAGCCGGTGCCGTCAGGCGCCTCGGAGTCGGCGGCGGCGATCGTCGTCGCCGCAGCGGTGCCGCCGAAGCGCGAAAGCGCGTCGGCGAGCACGCGCAGCTTGAGCGCGCGCTGGTGGCCGAGCTCGATGTGGCCGAAGTCGGCGCCGCCGGGGCGGTGCTCCGGCGGCACCGCGAGGTCGGCCTGCGCCCACACGTGCGGGCGGCGGTGGGGCGAAGCATCCACCACCTCGATCACCTCGCCGCGCCAGAACGAGCGCTCCCCGGTCTGCCCCAGGCGCACCCGCACCCGCTCGCCCGGCAGCGTGTCGGGCACGAACACCACCCGCCCGCCGCGCTCGGTGCCGTGCCTGGCGACGAACACGCCGCCGTGCGCGACATCCGCGATGTCGAGGTCGAGTTCGTCGCCTGGCTGCACGTGTTCGACTCTCGCACATCGTCGGTAGCGTGTTGGCATGCGCGTATGCCTGGCCTCCACCTCTCCCGCGCGGCTGATGCTGCTGCGCCAGGCCGGCATCGTGCCTGACATGGCCGCCCCCGACGTCGATGAGCAAGCGGTGGTCGCCGCCGTCGAGCGCGAGACGAGACGCACCCTCGCGCCCGACGAGCACGTGCTGCTGCTGGCGCAGCGCAAGGCGCAGGATGTCGCCGCCCGGCTGCGCGCGGACGACCCGGGGTTCGAAGGCATCGTGATCGGCGGCGACTCGATGTTCGAGCTCGACGGCGAACTGTTCGGCAAGCCGGGCACGCCGCAGTCGGCCACGGCGCGCTGGCGCGCGATGCGCGGACGCACCGGGGTGCTGCACTCCGGCCACAGCGTCGTGCGGCTCGCGCCGGGCGAGCAGCCCGCCGAGGCGCACGCGGTGGCGCACGCGCAGGTGACCTTCTGCGCCGACATCACCGACGCCGAGATCGACGCGTACGTAGCCAGCGGCGAGCCGCTGCAGGTGGCGGGCGCCTTCACGATCGACAGCCTCGGCGGCCCGTTCGTGGAGTCGGTGTCGGGCGACCCGTCGACCGTGGTCGGCATGTCGCTGTCGACGCTGCGCCGACTGGTGATCGCGCTCGGCGTGCCCTGGCCCGACCTGTGGAACCGGCCCGGCTTGTCCTAGGACGACCACGAATCGCGCAGCTTCTTGTGCGGGAGCGTCAGCGTGCCGCGCGCACGCGTGGGTAGGCTGACCTGCATGCCTGACATCGCCAAGGTGCTCATCGCGAACCGCGGCGAGATCGCCGTCCGCGTCATCCGTGCGGCCCGCGACTGCGGGATCGCCTCCGTCGCCGTCTACGCCGACCAGGATCGCGACGCCATGCACGTGCGCCTGGCCGACGAGGCGTACGCCCTGCACGGCGAGACCAGCGCCGACACCTACCTGTCGATCGAGAAGGTGCTCTCGGTGGCGCGCCGTTCGGGCGCCGACGCCGTGCATCCCGGCTACGGCTTTCTGTCGGAGAACGCGGACTTCGCGCGGGCGGTCACGGCGGCGGGCCTGATCTGGATCGGACCATCGCCCGAGTCGATCGAAGCGCTCGGCGACAAGGTGACCGCGCGACACGTGGCCGAAAAGGTCGGCGCACCGCTGGCGCCGGGCACGCCCGGCCCGGTGGACACGGCCGACGAGGTGGTGGCGTTCGCGCAGCAGGCGGGACTGCCCGTCGCGATCAAGGCGGCCTACGGCGGCGGCGGCCGCGGACTGAAGGTCGCGCGCAGCTACGCCGAGATCCCCGAACTGTTCGCCTCGGCCACCCGCGAGGCAGTGAGCGCGTTCGGCCGAGGCGAGTGCTTCGTGGAGAAGTACCTCGACCGTCCCCGCCATGTGGAGACCCAGTGCCTGGCGGATGCCGCGGGCACCGTGGTGGTGATCTCCACGCGCGACTGC
>CAYLMS010000080.1:0-7131 GCA_964384455.1 uncultured Microbacterium sp.
TTCAGGAACCAAGCCGTGACCGGGCCGTCGCCGGGCTCGCCGAGGTGGGTGCGTGGCAGCCAGGGCAGCTCGTGCTGCACACCGACGCCGGTCATGGGGTGGAGGTGCTCGCACCTGCGGCCGCGCGCGGGGCGATCCCGCTCGCGGTGCACCCCGCGATCGCGTTCACGGGCACCACCCTCGATCTGCGCCAACTGGCGGGAGCCTACGCCGCGGTCACGGCGCCGGCGCCGGTGCTGCCGATCGCGCAGGCGCTGGCGGTGGAACTCGGCTGCGAGCCGGTGATCGTCGCCGAAGCCGACCGGCCCGCGTACGCCGAGGCCATCGCCACCGCGACGACGTTCTCCCGGTCGATCGTCGGCCAGGCCACCGGCATCCTGAGCGGGCTCGGGTTCGACAACCCTGGCGGCTACCTGTCGGCGCTGGTGCGCTCCGCCGTCGACCAGGCGCTCGCCGAGGCGACCTCGCCGGGTGCGCCCCAGGAGCACGGCGGCGACCCGCTGCCGTCGTAGACTTGGCCGGATTCCCAAGGAGCCACCGCGCATGTCCGACCCCGCCCTCACCCCGCCCTCCGACGACCCCGCAGCGCTCGACGACGTCATCGAGCAGAAGGCGGTGCGGCTCGCCAAGCGTGAGCGGCTGATCGCCGAGCGGGCGGATGCCGCGGGCGGCGCGTACCCCGTGCGCGTGCCGGTCACCGACACGATCCCGGCACTGCGCGAACGCTACGCCGACCTGGCGGCCGACACCAGCACGGGCGTGACGGCGGCCGTCGCCGGTCGGGTGGTGTTCAGCCGCAACACGGGCAAGCTGTGCTTCGCCACGCTGCAGTCCGGCGAGGGCGGCCGCATCCAGGCGATGGTCTCGCTGGCCGGCGTGGGGGAGGAGTCGCTGCAGCGCTGGAAGGGGCTGGTCGACCTCGGCGACCACGTCTACGTCGCCGGCGAGGTGATCTCGAGCCGCCGCGGCGAGCTGTCGATCATGGCATCCGAGTGGTCGATCGCCTCGAAGGCGCTGCTGCCGCTGCCGAACATGTACACCGAGCTCAGCGAGGAGAGCCGGGTGCGCTCGCGCTACCTCGACCTCATCGTGCGCGACCAGGCGCGGCGCACGGTGCGCGCCCGTGCGGCGGTGAACAGCAGCATCCGGCGCACGCTCGACGGGCACGGCTTCGTCGAGGTGGAGACGCCGATCCTGCAGGTGCAGCCGGGCGGCGCGTCGGCGCGCCCGTTCGTCACCCGGTCGAACGCGTTCGACACGCAGCTGTATCTGCGCATCGCGACCGAGCTGTTCCTCAAGCGCGCGGTGGTCGGCGGCATCGAGCGGGTGTACGAGATGAACCGCGACTTCCGCAACGAGGGCGCCGACTCGACGCACAGCCCCGAGTTCGCCATGCTCGAGGCGTATCTCGCGTACTCCGACTACCACGGCATCGCCGACCTCACCCAGGAGCTGATCCAGAACGCCGCCGTCGCGGTGGCGGGTTCGACCACCGTCACGTGGGCCGACGGCACCGAGTACGACCTCGGCGGGCAGTGGGATCGGCTGTCGATGTACGACTCGCTCCGCGAGGCCTCCGGCGAGCCGATCACGCCGCAGACCCCTGTCGCCGAGCTCGCCGCGCTGGGCGCCCGAGTGGGCGCCGAGGCGCCCCCGCACGCGACGCACGGCAAATGGGTCGAGGAGCTGTGGGAGCACTTCGTGAAGGGCGACCTCGAGCGCCCCACGTTCGTGATGGACTTCCCGGTGGACACCAGCCCGCTGGTGCGCGACCACCGGTCCATCCCGGGGGTGGTGGAGAAGTGGGATCTGTACGTGCGCGGCTTCGAGCTGGCTACCGGATACTCCGAACTGATCGATCCGGTGATCCAGCGGGAGCGCTTCGTGGCGCAGGCGGCGCTCGCCGCACGCGGCGACGCGGAGGCGATGACCCTCGACGAGGACTTCCTGCGCGCGATGGAGCACGGCATGCCCCCGATGGGCGGCATGGGGATGGGAGTCGACCGGTTGTTGATGGCGATCACCGGGCTCGGCATCCGCGAGACCATCCTGTTCCCGCTGGTGAAGTAGCCCGCCCTCACGCCGCCGGGCGCTCGAACGCCCACTCGGGCAGACGGCCCGATCCGGCCAGCGCTGCGACGATGCCGGCCAGGCCGTGCGCGGCGTCGAGCTCGAGCGCGCGTTGCGCGTAGTCGCCGGCGTGCGTGCCGCGCCCGAGCGCCCAGGCGAGCCAGGCCGCCGCGGCGAGCGGCCCGGTGCGCTCGGCTCGCGGGGCGAGGGATGCCGCGTGCCGCACGAGGTTCAGCGCCGCCAGCAGGCGGTCGCCGTCGGGCCGAGGCCCCTCCCCGGCCATCGGGGCGGCGAGCTCGCGCGGATACTCCTCGCCCGCGCGCCACGCCAGCTGCGCCTGCAGCAGCTGGTCGCCACGGTGCAGCGCGGCCGACGCCGGGGCGCACCACTGCATCAGCGCCACATCGCGCAAGGCGGGCCGCTGCAGGCACCAGATCACCGCGGCCGCGTCGAATGCACGCAGTGCGGCCGGATCCCACTCCAGCGCATCCTCGAACAGTGCGGGCACGTCGTCGAGCGCGCACGCGGCGGCCAGTGCCTGCGGGTCGAGCGCCGCGAGGTCGCCGCGTGCACGACCCTTTCCGGCGGTGGCCGCCTCGACGGCGTCGAGCGCGGCATCCAGCGACCGCAGGGCGCGCGCCGTGCGCTCGGTCTGCGCGAGGTCGGCGGCGGGCAGCTCAGTGCCGATGCCCTGGTCGGGCTCGGGTGCGCCGAGATCGCGGTCGAGCCCGTCGAGCAGTCCTGGCCGGTCGAGCTCGCGCGACGGCCTGCCTTCGGTCGGGCACTCCGGATCGAGGTACGAGCCCCACCCGTCGGCGGCGACGCACAGCGCGTCGACAACGTCGAGGCCGCAGGCGTCGGCCTTGGTGCGCAGCGCGGTGACGAGCGCGGCCGAGGCGATGCCGCCGGAGTCGGCGTCGGCGAAGGGGGCATCGGTGTACACGACGAAGGCGGCGCCGGTCGCCTCGCGCAGCTTGCACAGCATTCCGATCAAGGTGGCGGCGAAGCCGTCGAGCGGCGCGTCGGGGTCGGGCAGGTCGACGCGCATCACGCCGAGCGTGCGGTTGCCGGCGAAGGGCACGAGCACGATGCTGTGCGTGGGGTGGTAGCCCGCGAGGCGGGGCACGAGGGCGAGGAAGTCGGCGGCATCGGCCGCCCGGACGATCGTGGTCATACCCCGACGCTGGCCGGACGGCGGCCGTCGCGGGCGGGCATCCACAGTGCGGGGCCGCATCGGCGTCGTCGGGGACCCTGTGCAGAGCCGGCCGCCCCGTGATCGCGGGGCGGCCGGGTATCCTTGAGCCATGGACGGCTTCTGGGCGGGTGTGATCTGGTCGATCGTCCCGACGGCGGTCGCGCTCGGGATCTTCCTCTATCTGCTGCGCAATGTGGTGCATATCGACCGCAACGAGCGTCGCGCGTACGCCAAGATCGAGGCCGAGGAGCGTGCCAGGCGTGGCCTGCCGCCGGTCGTGGCCGACGCCCCGACGCACGCCGACGCGCACGCAGACCACTGACGGCACGCGCGCACCGCTACGCTGAAGCAGGTCTTCGCAGCGGGGAGTCGGGCCCATGATCAACATCACGTTCGACACGACGTGGTGGCTCGTGCTCGTGTTCGTGTTCGACGTGAGCGTGCGTGTGGCCGCGATCATCATCGTGCCCCGCAACCGCCGGCCCACCGCGGCGATGGCATGGCTGCTGGCGATCTACTTCATCCCGCTCGTCGGGGTGCTGCTGTTCCTGCTGATCGGCACACCGCGACTGCCGCGCAAACGCCGACGCATGCAGCAGCAGATCAACGCCTACATCCGCGACACCAGCGAGCACCTCGACTTCGGCACGCTGCGCCCGCACGCACCCGAATGGTTCACCTCGCTGGTCACCCTCAACCGCAACCTCGGCGCGATGCCGATCGCCGGGGACAACACCGCGCAGCTGATCTCGGAGTACCAGGAGAGCCTCGATGCGATGGCGGCAGCCATCAGGCAGGCGCGCCGCTATGTGCACGTGGAGTTCTACATACTGCAGACGGATGCCGCCACCGAGGGCTTCTTCGCCGCGCTCGAAGACGCCTGCGCGCGCGGCGTCACCGTGCGGGTGCTGCTGGATCATTGGGCCAATCGCGGCAAGCCGTTCTACAAGCACACCCTGCGCCGGCTCGACGCGATGGGCGCGCAGTGGCATCTGATGCTGCCGGTGCAGCCGCTGCGCGGTCGCTACCAGCGCCCCGACCTGCGCAATCACCGCAAGCTGCTGGTCGTCGACGGCATCGTGGGTTTCACCGGATCGCAGAACGTCACCGATTCCACCTACAACCTGCCCAAGAACATCAAGCGCGGCCTGCACTGGGTCGACATGATGGTGCGCCTGGAGGGCCCCGTGGTCGCCAGCGTGAACGCGGTGTTCCTGTCGGACTGGTACAGCGAGACCGCGACGGCGCTGACCGACGAGATCGCCCTGTTCGACGTGACCGCAGGCAGCGGTGACCTGGACTGCCAGGTGGTGCCTTCGGGCCCCGGCTTCGAGTTCCAGAACAACCTCAAGCTGTTCGCGGGGCTGCTGTATGCCGCGCAGCGCGAGATCATCATCGTCAGCCCGTACTTCGTGCCCGACGAGGCGCTGCTGCTGGCGGTCACCACCGCGTGCCAGCGCGGCATCCGGGTCGAACTGTTCGTCTCGGAGGAGGGCGACCAGGCGATGGTCTACCACGCGCAGCGCAGCTATTACGAGGCGCTGCTGCGTGCCGGGGTGCGCATCTGGATGTACCGCAAGCCGTTCATCCTGCACTCGAAGTCCATGACCATCGACGACGAGGTGGCGATCATCGGCTCGAGCAACATGGACATGCGCTCGTTCGGTCTGAACCTGGAGATCTCGGTGCTCATCCGCGGCGAGGGCTTCGTCGAGCAGATGCGGCGCATGGAACAGGGGTACCGCGACCTGTCCCGCGAGCTGACCCTGGACGAGTGGAAGCAGCAGCCGCTGCGCTCGACGGTGCTCGACAACCTGGCCCGGCTCACCTCGGCCCTGCAGTAGCGGCGCGCCCCTCGCCGCTCACCGCGCGCCGCCCGCCGCGTGGCTCGGCCGCGCAGCGCCGCTCAGTTGGCGCGATCTGCGCTGTCTCCGTCCATGCGACTTCTGTTCGTGACGATCGAATGGCGCCGGAGCTCAGTTCGGTTCCTGCACAGGCCCGGGAACGCATCGCGGTCTGTGGACAAGGCCGCGCGAGCGCAGTGCGCTTGCGAGGGTGTGCGGATGGCCCGCACCCGCCTTCCCGATCACCTCGGCACCGCCTTCTCGGTCGCTGCCGCCTTCGACGCGGGGGTGTCGCCCGGCCGCTTGCGCAGTCGCGACCTCGAGCGTCCGTTCCACGGCATGCGCGCGGTGGTCGGCGGCGAACTCATCGCCGACGCGGTCGTCGATGCGACCCGCGCCTACCCGCGCTCCATCGCCGCGCAGCACATCCACCGACGTGCGACGGAATACGCGACCGTCATGGCGCGGGGCGCGTTCTTCAGTCATCTCACCGCCGCCGCGCTGTGGGATGCGCCCTTGCCCCGACGCATCCTCGAGGCCGTCGACGCGAACGTGATCGAAGTGAGTGTGTTCTGGCCGGCGAGCGCGCCGCGCAGCGCCGGGGTGCGCGGTCACGCCGTCCGTGCCGAACTCGCGTCGGTGCGCGAGCATCCTGTCTCGCGCCTTCGAGTCGCGAGTCCGCGACGACGTGGGCGATGCTCGGCGAAGCGTTGTGGCACCCGTACGACCTCGTCGCAGTAGCCGATCACCTGGTGCGTGCACCCCGCGCGGCGCGGGGCGTGCTCGAGCCGTTGGCGACCCTCGGGCAGCTGGCGCAGGCGGTGGACGCAGGGCGCAGGATCGGCGTCGGACGACTCCGCACCGCGCTCGGGCGGGCGCGCGAAGGCGTGGCCTCGCGGCCTGAGACTTGGACCCGACTCACCCTGGTGGACGCGGGACTGCCCGAGCCGGAGACCGACCATCTGGTGCTCGACGCGGCGGGGCGCTTCCTCGCCCGGGTCGACCTGGCGTACCCGCAGTGGCGGATCGCGATCGAGTACGACGGCGCGCACCATGGCACAGGGCTGCAGTGGGAGCGCGACGTGGAGCGCTACGCCGCGCTCGAGGCAGCGGGCTGGCGGGTCATCCGCGTCACGCGAGGCATGCTGTTCGAGACACCCGGACTGCTCGCGGCGCGCGTGCGCGCCGCGATCGCCGCCCGCGCATGAGCTCACGCGCGTCGCACCGTGCTCGGTCGTCACACAATGCGTCGCGGGAGACCTGCCCGCGACAGAGTGTGACGACTGAAGCCCGGTCAGGCGTGCGGGGCGCGGCCGCAGCGGACGGGCGGCGCCGGTATGCCGACGGCGAACACGGGCACGCGGCATCCGCCCGCTCGTTACGCTCGAAGCAGCGCTCGCGAAGGCGCTACGGCCCATGCCGCCAAGGAGTGACGATGTTCGAGAGATTCACCGACCGTGCCCGTCGAGTGGTGGTGCTCGCCCAAGAAGAGGCGAAGATGCTCAACCACAACTACATCGGCACCGAGCACATCCTGCTTGGCCTCATCCACGAGGGCGAGGGTGTCGCGGCCAAGGCGCTCGAGAGCCTCGGCATCTCGCTCGACGCCGTGCGCGATCAGGTGCAGGACATCATCGGCCAGGGCCAGCAGCAGCCCACCGGGCACATCCCGTTCACGCCGCGCGCCAAGAAGGTCCTCGAGCTGTCGCTGCGCGAGGCGCTGCAGCTCGGCCACAACTACATCGGCACCGAGCACATCCTGCTCGGCCTCATCCGTGAGGGTGAGGGCGTGGCGGCGCAGGTGCTGGTCAAGCTGGGCGCGGAACTGACCCGGGTGCGTCAGCAAGTCATCCAGCTGCTGTCGGGCTACCAGGGAAAAGAGACGGCTGAGGCCGGCACCGGGGGGAGGGGTGGCGAGTCCGGCAACCCGTCCACCTCGCTGGTTCTCGATCAGTTCGGCCGCAACCTGACCGCGGCCGCGATGGAGGGCAAGCTCGACCCGGTCATCGGCCGCGAGAAGGA
>CAYLMS010000081.1:0-7081 GCA_964384455.1 uncultured Microbacterium sp.
GTGGTGGGCGGCATCTCGTCGTACGCCAACTGCCTGGGACTGCCCAACATCGGCGGCGAGACGGTGTTCGACGCCGTCTACCAGGGCAACCCGCTGGTCAACGCCCTCGCGGTCGGAGTGCTGCGGCACGAAGACCTGAAGCTGGCGAACGCCTCGGGGCCAGGCAACAAGGTGGTGCTGTTCGGCGCCCGCACCGGCGGCGACGGCATCGGCGGGGCATCCATCCTCGCCTCCGACACGTTCGCCGAGGGCGGCCCCACCAAGCGGCCCGCCGTGCAGGTCGGCGACCCGTTCGCCGAGAAGGTGCTGATCGAGTGCTGCCTCGAGCTGTACCGCGACGACCTGGTCGAGGCGATCCAGGATCTGGGCGCCGCCGGCATCTCGTGCGCCACGAGCGAGCTCGCCGCCAACGGCGGCTCCGGCATGCGCGTCGACCTCGAGAACGTGCTGCTGCGCGACCCCACGCTCACCCCCGAAGAGATCCTGATGAGCGAGAGCCAGGAGCGCATGATGGCGATCGTGGCGCCGGCGAAGCTCGACGCGTTCCTCGCCGTCACCGGAAAATGGGATGTCGAGACCAGCGTGCTGGGCGAGGTCACCGGCGACGGCCGGCTGCACATCTTCTGGCACGGCGAGCAGATCGTCGACGTCGACCCGTCCACCGTCGCCGTCGACGGTCCGGTGTACGAGCGCCCGGTCGCCTACCCGACCTGGATCGACGCCCTGCAAGACGACTCGGCCTCGGCGCTCGCGCGCAGCGACGACCCGCAGACCCTGCGCGAGCAGTTCGCCGCGCTCGTGGCCTCGCCGAACCTCGCCGACCCCGCGTGGGTCACCAACCAGTACGACTACTACGTGATGGGCAACACGGCGCTGAGCTTTCCCGACGACGCCGGCATGATCCGGGTCGACGAGCACACCGGCCTGGGCTTCGCCATCGCCACCGACTGCAACGGCCGGTTCTGTCAGCTCGACCCGTACGCCGGCGCGCAGCTGGCCCTCGCCGAGGCCTACCGCAACGTCGCCGTCACCGGCGCCGTGCCCGCCGCGGTGACCGACTGCCTCAACTTCGGCAGCCCCGAGAACCCCGAGGTGATGTGGCAGTTCTCCCGCGCGGTGGCGGGCCTGGCCGACGGCTGCGTCGAGCTCGGCATCCCGGTCACCGGGGGCAACGTGTCGTTCTACAACCAGACCGGCGACACCCCGATCTTCCCCACCCCGGTCGTCGGGGTGATGGGCATCATCGACGACGTGGCCCGGCGCGTGCCGAGCGGCTGGCAGGACGCGGGCAACAACCTCTACCTGCTCGGCGTGACCGCCACCGAGCTCAGCGGCTCGGCGTGGGCGGGCACCGTGCACGGGCACCTCGGCGGGCGTCCGCCGCGGGTCGACCTGGCGCAGGAGCGACGCCTCGGCGACCTGCTGCACGCCGCGTCGCAGCAGTCGCTGCTGGCCAGTGCGCACGACCTGTCCGACGGCGGGCTCGCCCTGGCGCTCGCCGACGGCGTGCTGCGGTTCGGCGTGGGCGCGCGGGTATGGCTCGACGAGCTGATGGAGCGCGACGGGCTGGATGCGGCATCCGCTCTGTTCAGTGAGTCCACCGGACGCGTGCTCGTGAGCGTGCCGCGCGAGGACGACGTGCGCTTCCGCGGGCTCTGCGAGGGGCGCGGCTACCCGGTGCTGCGCATCGGCGTGACGGATGCGTCGCCCGGCGCCGAGTCGGCGCTCGAGGTGCAGGGCCTGTTCACGGTGCCGCTCGACGAACTGCGCACGCTGTCGCGCGGCACGCTGCCTGCGGCATTCGGCGCCGTCGTCAGTGAGTGAGCGCTGTTCTACACTGGAACGCATGACCGACCAGGACGACGCCAGCGTCTACAGCGACACGCGCCAGCGCCGCATCAAGATCGTCGCGTGGGTGACGATCGTGGCGCTCATCCTCGTCGGCGGCGGTTTCACGGTCTTCGCGCTGCTGTTCGGCTGACCGCCCAGGCGGCGACGGTCTGCGCCGCGGTTAGCATGGGACCGTGGATTTCTGGCATTTCGCGGGCAGCTACTGGTGGCTGATCTTCCCGGTGATGGCCATGTCCGGGGGGATCATCCGCGGCCTGCAGCGGGGCCAGGAGCGTCGGCACAAGCGCCGCCTCGAGATCATCAAGGCCAAGGGCGACGTGCGCACGGCGCAGCTGGCCGCCCGCGCCTCGACTGCGCCGGCGCCGCGCGACGAACCCGCGGTCGCCGAGACCACGCAGGTGCGGCTGGAGCGGCTGTTCGCCGAGCACGACGCGATCACCGCGCGCTGGCTGGACTATGAGCTGGATGTCGCGAAGCTCATCGCCTACCCGGCCATGAGTGACGGCCGGCAGCCGCTGACCGCCGCCTTCCTGCGCGCCAAGCGCGAGGCCGACAGCCTGCGACCGGCATCGGCGAAGGCGAAGCTGCCGGAGTCGGCGCTGGCCGAATACCGCACCGCGGTGAACGACTACGAGGTGGCGTTCGATGTGGCCGAGCGCGATGCGCGGCGCATCAAGGACTCGTCGTTCACCGACACCGAGCGCAAGCGGCTGGAGGTGGCCAAGCAACTGCTCACTGTCGCCATCGACCAGGCGGCCACTCCCGCCGAGCGCCAGCTGGCCTACCGGCGGGTGCGCGAAGAGCTCGACGGCCTGATCTCGCTCTCCGACGGCGCGATCGAGGTACTCGAAGGCAAGGTGGCGCTCGAGCTCACGAGCGGCGGCGCGCCCGCGTCGCGCGCCGCGGATGCCGCCCCGGCCGCGGCATCCCCCGTCGCCCCGACGACGGCCCCGGCCGCAGCCCCGGCGACGCCGGAGCGCGACGCCTGGCCGGTGCCTGCGCGCGACACGAACACGGCCCCTGGCCGGATCGTGCGCCCGAAGCCGCGCGCGTAGCGTCGGCCGCGCGTGCGGGCTGCGCGCTCAGGTGGCACTTCTGGTCGCCTCTACACCCCCATAGCGACCACAACTGCCACCCGAGCAGCGCGCCAGCGCCCATGTCGACTTCAGGTGGCACTACTGGTCGCCTCAAGGTTCCGTAGCGACCACAACTGCCACCCGAGCAGCGCGCCAGCGCCCTGTCCGACCTCAGGTGACACTACTGGTCGCCTCGACGCCCCCGTAGCGACCACACCTGCCACCCGAGCAGCGCGCCAGCGACCCATGCCGACCTCAGGTGGCACTTCTGGTCGCCTCTACACCCCCGTAGCGACCACAACTGCCACCCGAGCAGCGCGCCAGCGCCCCATGCGGCCTCAGGTGGCACTTCTTGTCGCCTCGACGTCCCCATAGAGACCACAACTGCCCCCCGAGCAGCCCACCGATGCCCGGGCCTCAGCGCTGCGCACCCGCTCAGCGCAGCGGCACCGGCACGTCGATGCCGCCCTCTTCGGTGAGCCGCGACCCGAGTTGCACGAGGCTCGGCGCGTCGATGAACCCGCCCGCGAACAGGGCCTGGCCCTGCGCGAAGCCGAGCGCACGCGTCAGCAGCGACTCCGGGGCGTAGCCGAACACGCCCGCGAGCTCGTCGAGGTCGCGGGGAGAGCTCATGCGCATGAGCGCGAGGTTGTCGCACTGGCTCAGCGCGTTGGGGTGCACCTTCGACGGCCGCTGCGTCGACAGCAGCAGCCAGAGCCCGTACTTGCGGCCCTCGGCCGCGATCTGCACGATGCGCTGCGTGAGCAGCTCGTGCACGGCATCCACGGGCTCCGGGCTGCACAGGTTGTGCGCCTCGTCGATGACGATCAGCCGCGGGCGCCGGCGGGCGCGATGCTCCCACAGGTGGTCGAGCACCGCGAGCGCGGCGGCGCGGAACTCCACCTGCGACTCGAAGCCGCCGAGATCGACCACCGTGGCATCCGGCTCTTCGTCGATGTCGTCGGTGACCGCGCGCTCGTTCCACGCCCACAGGTGCCAGGCCTCCGCGCCCACGTTCTCGATGCGCAGGGCCAGTCGGCGGCGTACGGCCGAGTCGCTGCTGTGCAGGTAGTCGACCAGTCCGCCCTGCGGGATGTCGGCGGTGCTCGACTCCAGATGCAGCAGTTCGTTGTAGAGGTCGGCGTCGCTGAGGGCATCCACGCCGAGGATCGCGGCGCGCGAGCGCACGGGCATGTCGCGCATGCGCGCGTGCAGCGCGCCCGGGCCGGTGCCGGGGCGGCGCACCCGGATGTCGCGCTCGCGCAGCGTCGCCGCGACGGCTGCCGGGGCATCCGCCCGCTGTTCGCTGAGCCGCACGAAGTCGGAGTTGGGGTCGAGGATCACCAGCGGCAGCCGGGTCTGCACGAGCAGCTGCTCGAGCAGCACGCCCAGCGCATAGGTCTTGCCCGATCCGCTCTGGCCGCACCAGAAGGTGTGCCGGTTCATGCGTGCGGGGATCAGGTGGGCGGGCGCGGCGCCTTCCGAGTCGAGAAGGGTGCCGATCTCAAGGGTGCGGGACACTCCCGCATGCTACCGAGTCGGGCGCGGGTCGTCGGACTCGGCTGCCTCTGTGTGGTGGCGGATCACCTCGGCGACCACGAAATTGAACCACTTCTCGGCGAATTCCGGGTCGAGCTGCGCCTCGCCGGCCAGCCGCCGCAGCCGCTCGAGCTGCACCTCCTCGCGGGCCGGGTCGGCCGGCGGCATGCCGTGCGTGGCTTTGAGCTCGCCCACCTGCTTCGTGCACTTGAAGCGCTCGGCGAGCAGGTGGATCAGTGCCGCGTCGATGTTGTCGATGCTGCCGCGCAGCCGCCGCAGCATCGCAGCCGGGTCGTCGTCGACGGATGCTGCGCTCATGGCTTCGACGATATCGCCCGCAGCGCACGGCATCGGCCCTGGCACGCCTCTAGAGTGATCGCATGACCGATGGCACCGACCAGTCCCCCCCGACCGAGGCCGCAGCGCCCGTCGCCGCGCAGCCTGCCGCGGCGCCGCCCGTTGTGACGCACCCCGTCGTGTGGGCCGGGCTCAACCGGCCGTTCGCGGTGGGCTTTTCGCTGACGCTCGGCGGACTGGTGGCGGTGCTGCTGGGGCTGGCGTTCTCCAACCTGTCGACGGTGCTCATCTACATCGCGTTCGCCCTGTTCGCAGCGCTCGGCCTCGACCCGCTGGTGCAGACGCTCGAGCGCCACCGGGTGCCGCGCGCGTGGGGCATCGTGACCGTCTACACCGGATTCACCGTCGTGCTGATCGGCATCCTCTGGCTGATCGTGCCCACCGTGGTGGAACAGATCGCGCTGTTCATCCGCAGCGTGCCGGCGCTGGTGAACGACTTCCAGCACTCCGAGCTCTATGGCTGGCTGCAGGCCAACCTCGGCGATGTCGTGCCGCAGGTGGTGAACCAGGTCAAGGCGTTCCTCAGCAACCCGGCGAACCTCGCCGCGATCGGCGGCGGCGTGGTCAAGGTGGGGCTCACGATCGGCACCACGATCTCGGGGCTGATCATCGTGCTCGTGCTGAGCCTGTACTTCCTCGCGTCGCTGCCGACGATGAAGACCTCATTCACGAGCTTCGCGCCGGCGCGCAGCCGCGCGACGCTCGCGTCGATGACCGAGCAGATCACCACCTCCGTCGGCGGCTACCTCGGCGGCATGGTGCTGCTCGCCACGTGCAACGCGATCCTCACCTTCTTCCTCTACCTGTTCTTGGGGCTGCCGTTCCCGCTGCTGCTGGCGGTCACGGCCTTCTGCATCACACTCATCCCGCTGGTCGGCTCGGTGCTGTTCTGGATCGTCGGCTCGACCGTGGCGCTGTTCTCCAGCCCGGTCGCCGCGCTGGTGTTCGCCGTGATCTACATCATCTACATGCAGCTCGAGGCATACGTGCTGACGCCGAAGGTGATGAGCAAGACCATCTCGGTGCCAGGCACCCTCGTCGTGATCGGCGCGCTCGTGGACATGGTGCTGTACGGCCTGGTGCCCGTCGCCAGTGCCGAGGAAAGCGACGTGACCCCGCCGGCGCCCGACTATGCCGGCATGAGCCAGGCCGAGGCCGACGAGATGCGTCGGCACCTGTCGGAATATCTGAAGCAGCGGCCCGCCATGTCCATGCCGCGCGCGGGCGAGACGCTGGATGCCAGCTGGAAGCCGATCACCATCAACCCGGCCACCGCCAGCACCGACGACGGGCGGCTGTATGCCTTCGGCACGTTCCTGCACCAGATGATGGTGGAACTCGGCGCGTTCGAGGGCGGGCAGGGTGCGACCGCGCTGATGGCCGCGCTGAACACGATCACGCTGGCGCTGGAACGTGACGGCGACGGCAACCCCACCAGCACGGTGGCGGCCGGCGACTTCTGCGCCCGCGCCGCTCGCGTGCTGATCGGCGGCGAGGCGAACCCGCCCGATGACGGCACAGCGCTGACCATGCCGCTCGACTGGCCGGCGATCGATGCGACGCTGGGTGCAAACCTGTCGGCCCTGGCGCTGGCCTGCCTGCCGGAGCGGTTCGCGGCCTTCGCGCCGCCCACGCCGAAGTTCGACCGGCTGTCGGCGCAGTATGCCGTGCGCGGCTTCATCCGCGTGCAGGGCCACGACGACTGCCCACCGAAACTGATCTGGAGCGACAGCTACAGCGAGAACTTCCGCATTCTGCCGTGGTGGGAAGGCGATGGTCCGCTGGCGAAGGTCACGCTGCCCGGCATCGGCGACATCGCCAAGCTGAAGCCGAACGTCGCGTTCCAGGTGCCGCCGGACCTTGCCGCCCTGGTGGCGGGCGATCCCAAGGACACGCTGGACGGCAAGCAGCCCGGCCCGGGTTTCGACATCATGTGGATCTGCAGTTTCTCGATCCCGGCGATCACGATCTGCGCCTTCATCGTGCTGGGCATCATCCTGTCGCTGCTGAACATTTTTCTTGGGTGGATGGCGTGGATCAAGATCTGCATCCCCATCCCGAAGCCGAAGTGAGGAAGCCAGGATGAGCGGCCCGATCCTCACCACCGCCAAGCCCCGCCTGCCGCAGGTTGCCTGCGGTTGGCCGCTGTTGCCGGTGCCCGATGCCGACGGCAGGCTGGCCTGGCCCGACCCCGTGATCTCGGTGCGGCAGATGATCGAGGTGATCCTGCGCACCGCGCCGGGCGAGTTGCTGATGCG